>JAQBVK010000232.1 GCA_027623585.1 Planctomycetota bacterium | reverse complement strand
CCACTACGACCCCGGCACTCTCGAGCGCATGCGCGCCGAGGGCAGCCTGAGCGGCGCCGCCGGACTTCCGGACGATCTCGAGCAGACCGCGGCGATCGTCGCCGCCCTCCATCGCCAGCACGTCGCGGGGCGCAAATCGGTGCGTCGCGCCGAGGGTGGCGGCGCCGGACTTTCGCCCTGGATCGCGACCCATCGCGCCGAACGCTTCGGCAGAGGCCCGCGATGAAGTATTTCTTGAAGAGCGGGGCCGGCGGCACCTTCGAGGTGGATGTGAAGGAGCTCAGCGACGGATCGTGGCAAGTGCGTTGCGGAGATCGCGAGCTCGTGGCCCATTTCCGCGACGTGGACCGGCTGGGACAATATGCGGCGGTCCTCGATGGGCGCGCCTACGCCGCTTCGATCGAAGAGCAGGACGAGCAGCACCTGCGCGTGAACATCGCGGGTGTTTCGTTCACGATGGAAGCGCTCGACGAGCGTGAACGCGCTGCCAGCGAGCTCGTGAAGGACCGCCCTGCGCGCGCCGAAGAAGTGCGCGCGCCGATGCCCGGCATCTTGGTGGCGTGGCGCGCCGCGGTGGGTGAGGTGATTCCGCCCGGCGGCGCGATTGCGGTGCTGGAAGCGATGAAGATGCAGAACGAAGTCTGCAGCGAGCACGGCGGCGTGCTCGAGGAACTCTGCGCCGATCCTGGCAAGGCGGTGGAAGCCGGCCAAGTGCTCGCGCGCCTCGCGCCGCCGCCAGCGTCGAAAGACTCGCGCTAGCGCGTGATCTGAGCGCGAAACTCCGGCGGAATCATGTTTTCGAGCCCGGACTGGAGCACGCGGATTTTGGCTGCCGCGAGTTGCTCCTTGATCCAAACACGGATGTCCACCTCGTTGTCGCTCATGCTCTTGAGGCCTGGATACATCACTAAGATGTGCCGCATCGTGGCGAGATCGTCCTTGGCTTCGGCGCCGCGTTCGTAGTGCAGCGGCTCGATCAGGTGGAACCCGTATTTGGTCAGCACCATCGTCTGAAGTCCGGAGCCCGGCTGAGCGGTGAAGGAAACACGATCAAAGGGTTGCACCGCGCGCTCGCGCGCGAAGGTGTAGCGGCCTTCGGGATCTTCCGCCTCGTCGTCGTCGGAGAAGACGCGCACCACTTCGGCGAAGGGCGTGCCATCGCGCAGAGCCGTCATAGCTTCGAATACGCGCATGCGCATCGGCACCAAGTCGTCTTCGTATCGCGCCTGCACGATCTTGGCGGTCAGCAAGGCGGCAACCGCATCCATCATCAGCAACTCGGTGGCGGCGGGGCGGAAGGAGCGATAGTAGAGCACGAGCTCGTTCACCTCCGAAGCCATGATGCGGGCGCCATCCACCGTGATCAGCGGCCGATCGTGTTCGAAGGGTAAGGGCTGATCCGTCGGGAGCGGGCGCGGACCCTCGCCGGTGTCCACCGGCGTCAAGGGTGAGCCTTGCGCCCCGGTCGCGGCGCCGGCGGCCGCAGATTCTTCGACCTTCGGCGGCGGCGCGATCAGCGGCTTGAGACGTCGCGCATCCTTCTCCGGATCTTGCGCGGCGGGCGTGAGGATGAGCAGCAAAGTGGCGGTCAGGATCATGATGCGCGGTTAATTCTGGTCGCGGAAGAATTCGTCGAGCGATCCGCGGTAGGTCTCGAGATCGGAGGCTACCGGTTCCGCGTCGAGTACGGGAGCGTCCGCTGCGGACTTGCGCACCGGCTCGGCGGCGGGGCGCTCGCGCGGAGCCTCGGCGGCATGAGCCATGGGGGAGCGATGCAAGGCGCGCCGCCACACTTCGCTCCGCGTCATGCTCGGCGGGCCGTGCGCGATCACCGCGCGCATCAATTCGTTCCAGCCAGCGCCGGTCAAGTAGAGCGCGAGCAGAACGGGCAGCAGGAACTGCCCGGTGAGCCAGCACAACAACGCCGTTGCGAGCGCGAGCACCACCAAGGGCGGCAGCGCGGCGCGCGTGGCATCGACGAAGGGGCTGCGGCGCGCGAGAAAAGCGCGCAGGATTCGTCCGCCATCGAGCGGGAACAGGGGCACCAAGTTTCCGACGCCGAGCAGCAAGTTCACCACCACGAAACCGTAGCCAACGACCCCGGGGATCGGCCAGGCCAGGAGCGCGAGCAGCAAGTTGGCGAGCGGGCCGGCGGCGGCGACCGGCGCTTCGGCCTCGGGACGCTCGTGCAGTCCGGCGAGGCGCGCCATGCCCCCGAGCGGCCAGATCGTGACGTCGATCACGCGCAGTCCGAGGCGCCGCGCGACCAGCGCGTGAGCAAATTCGTGCGCGAGCAAGCCGACGACGAGCGCGAACACCAGTGCCGCCGCGAATCCGACGCCGCCGTTCCCGGCGCTTGCCGCCCAGGCCACTGGCAGCGCCAGCAGCAGCAGGGCTGCCGGAGACACCAGCACCGGAATGCCGAAGATGCGGCCCAGCGGGACCGGCCGGAAGAGGGCGCCGAGCATCGTGTCGTGCGGGGACGCGGCGGAGCAGCGAGCGCTCCGCAATCTCCCAGTCTAGTCGCTCGTTACCATGGGGTCATGCGGATCTTGCTCGTAGGGCTTTTCGCCGCGGCCGTGCTGACGCCGGCCGCCGGCGCCCAAATCTATTCGCTCCACTTCAAGGATCCGAAGCACGCCAAGAGTTATTCGAAGCAGCTCTTCGAGCGCGGAGGAGAGCAGGTCGTGCTGGTGATGCTCAAGAGCGGCATCACCAAGAAACCCGACGGGAGCGGCTTCACCTGGATGCCGAACGATCGACTGGAATTCTTCGTGCAGGACCAGGACGATCCGAGCAAGGTCTCCTTCGAAGTCAAGGGCGACGAGCTTGAGGTGGCCGTGAAGAGCCTCGTGATCGCGATCCAAGGCGATCGCGTCGATCACTTGACCGGGTTCATGATGCAGGAGAGTTTCTTCACGCTCGCCAAGGAGTACGAACGGCGCGAGCGCGAGTTGGAGGAGTTGGACACGGAGCGCAAGGAGGCCGGCAAGGGCAGTCCGGAGTGGTTCGACATCGCGCGACGCAAGGTGCAGGCGCTGGAACAACTCAAGACCTGGCTCAAGGAGACCGGCTACCTGCGCGCCGCCAACAAGATCGAGCGCGATTTGCTGCGCGAGCGCAAGTTGCTCGACGAAGGCACGCGCGCGCGCATTGAGCGCGCGCTGGGATCGCTGAAGGAAGCGCCGGTGCCTGAGAAGCTCGAGAAGGTCGCCAAGACCGCGGCGCCGGGCGTGAAGTATTCCGTCCAAGAGAGTCAACACTTGCGCATCATTCATCACGTCGGGGTGGAGTCGGGACGCGTGACCGCGCTGCTCGAACTCGGCGAGCGCGCGATCGAGTTGTTCAAGAACGAGTACGTGGATCCCTACGCCGGGGACGACTTCGCCGACCACGTACCGGACGACCTGTTCCAGGAGTTCTTCTTCGGCACCGAGGATCTTGGCCAGTACGAGCGCATGATGGTCGAGTACTACGGTGGAGGCTGGGGCAGCGGCAAGCAGAAGGAAGACCGGCTCAAGGCGCAGGGCTCGCGGCGGAACATCGAGAAGGTTTCGCTCGCTTACTGGAAAATCGGCGAGAACGAGGACCTCGAAGGTATCGTGCTCCACACTCTCGGCCACACGCTGGCAGAGTTGCACTACGAAATCCAGAACGGCCAAGACTGGTTGACTGAGGGCAGTGGCTACGCCCTCTCCTTCGCCCTTCTGTCGCGCAACAACGTCAACTGTTTCTCCTTCGAGCCTGAAAAGACGGGAGATGGCACCGTCGCCAAGGGACCGGGGGGCACCAAGCCCAAGGCGCCGACCAAGACCACCGCCGCGGTGATGAACGGCGCGCGCGAGGTGATGGCGGAGATGGCGGTGATCGCCGGTCCGCCGATGGACCAGCTTGCGAAGAAGGAACTCTGGGCCTTCGTCAACGAAGACATGGCGAAGTCCTGGGCGTGGTACGACTGGATTGCGCGCAAATGCGGCAAGCAGGGCCAACTCTGGTTGCGGCGCTCCTCCAAGATCGCGAATGCTTCCCAAGACGCTTTCCTCACCGAGTTGCGCACGATGACCGGCGAGGTCTTCGAGATGCCGCCCGGCAAGGATCCGATCGCGGTGATGGAGGAACGCTGGCGGGAGTACCTGCGCAGCGAGTACGGTATTAATACGCCGTAACTGCGGCGCGGACCGCGCTCGAACCGGACTCGCGTTAGCCCGCCCTAGGGCAACGCTGAACAAGTCATTCCGTCCCGGACGCGGTCCTCGCGGCCGGTCTCAGCGTCGCCGGA
>JAQBVK010000231.1 GCA_027623585.1 Planctomycetota bacterium | reverse complement strand
GGCGCCGTGACGATCAGCGCGACGAAGTGCCCGCCGCCTTGCTGCTCGCCAGCGGCGTGCCGGTGGCCTTCCAATCCACCAGCGGCGTCGGCGCGCGCTTCTTGCCCGACGTCGTGAAGATGTCGGTGCGCTACGGGCTCGGCGCGGACCAGGCCCTGCATGCGTTGACCTCCGGCGCCGCCGACATGCTCGGCGTGGCGGATCGAGTCGGCCGCCTCAAGCTCGGACTCGACGGCGACTTGGTCGTGCACAGCGGTCCGCCGCTGGACCTGCGCTCGCGCGTGCTCCACGTGTTCGTGAACGGCCGCGAGGTGCCCCAAGAATGATTCTTTCGCTCGCTCTCAGCATCCTCGCCGCCGCACCGCAACAGCCCGCCGGCGAAACCCTGCTGCTGCGCGCAGCCAAGGTCTACACCGCGGATGCCGCCGGCATGATCAACAACGGCGCGGTGCTGATCCGCGACGGCAAGGTGATCGCAGTCGGACGCGCTTCCGAGATCAAGGCACCGGAAGGCGCGCGCATCGAAGAACTCGGCCAAGTGTGGCTGGTGCCCGGCCTGATCGAGCCGCACTGTCACGTCGCTGGTTCACTGCGCGATCTCAACGACGGCGTGTTTCTCGCCAACCCGGAGTTGGAGACCACCCAAGTCGTCGAGCCCCAGAACCAATTCATGATGGATGCGACGGCGGCGGGCGTCACCAGCGCCTTGCTGATTCCGGGTTCGGGCAACAACATCAGCGGCTTCGGCACCATCGTGAAGACCGCCGGCGACACCGTCGAGGACGTCATCGTGCGCGCGCCGGGCTCGCTGAAGGTGGCTCAGGCAGGAAACCCCGAGCGCTATTCATGGGGCATCGGCCGCGCGCTGATGAACTGGAACACGCGCGACACCCTCTCGAAGGGCTTGACTTGGGCGAAGGCCTATCGCGAAGGCAAGGTCGCATGGGATCCGGTCTACGCGAACTTCGTCGGTCTCGAGAACGGTAGCGTGCCGACCAGCGTCCACACGCAGATCTATCAAGTCGTGCTGATGACGCTGACCATGCAAAAGCGCGACCTCGGGCTGCAGCCTTTCGTGGACCACGGCACCTTCGACGCCTTCCGGCTCGGCTCGGTCGCCGCGGAATTGGAAGTGCCGCTGATGCTCGGACCGCGCAACGTTTACTTCGATCGCGCGAACTCGCAGATCGTCGGCGTTGCCGCCGGTTGGAAGGAGCACGCCGAAGCGGCGGGCGGCTCGGTGAAGATCGGCTACAACACCGATTCTCCGGTGCTGCCTGAGGAAGAGTTGCCGTTCCAGGCGGCGATCGGCGTGCGGCACGGCGCCGGCAGCAATGAAGACGCGCTCCGCGGCATGACCGCATACGCGGCCGAAGCCTTGAAGATCGCCGACGTTTCCGGAAGGCTGACGCCTGGCTTGGACGCCGACCTGGCCGCTTGGACCGGAGATCCGATCGATCCGCGCAGCCACGTCCTGAAGACCTGGATTCGCGGCAAGCTCGTCTACGACGCCGGAGAAGGCCGCCGCTACTAGACCGATGCTCGGCCTCGTTCTCGCCGCCGCCACCGCGTTCAGCCAGCAACCCGCCGAGGGTTTGGTGCTGGACGTCGGCGTCGCGTTGACGAGGGATGAGCGCAAGGTGATCCACAACGCGCGCCTGCTGCTGCGCGACGGCAAGATCGAACGCATCGGGCGTCAGTCCGAGATCGAGGCGCCGGCAGGTTGGACGCGGCTCTCCTATCCGGAATCATTCGCATTTCCGGGCGGCGTCGATCTGCACTCGCACACACAGACCGGCGGTTGGGGGGACATCAACGACATGGTCCACCCGAACAACCCTGAGTTACGCACGCTCGACACGATCGTGCCGCACAACGCGCTGTATCAAGACGGCGTGGCGGGGGGAGTGACCACGGTCAACGCGATCCCGGGCTCGGGCACCAACATCTCGGGTGCCGGAACGCTGGTGAGGCTCAAGGACACCGACCGCGTCGACGAAGCCGTGCTGCGCTTCCCGGGATCGGTGAAGGTCGCTCAGGGCTACAACCCGGAACGCTTCGGCGATCTCGGCGGCACGCGCATGGGGATGTGGTGGATGCTGCGGTGGTGGCTAGGCCACGCCGCGGTTGCCGCGGAGAGTGGCACCGAGGCCGCGCCCGCAATCGCGCACATCTCCGGCATCTTCCAACGCCATCATCCCTTTCTCGTGCACACCGCCGGTGCGCGGGACAGCTACGGCACCGTGCGCATGTTCCAACTCGAGGCGGGAGTTCCGGTGGTCGTGAGTCACGCGACCTTCAATGGATATCGGACTGGGCGCGAAATGGCCGCCGTCGGCGCTGCGCTGAACCTCGGGCCGCGCAACTTCGACTTCAGCTTCAACCAGATGGCCCGCTTCCAAGGCATCGTGCAAGGCTACGAAGCCACCGGCAACACCAACATGTCGGTGCAGACCGACGCCGGCGTCATCGTGCAGGAAGAATTCTTCCTGCAAGCGACTCTTGCCGAGCGCCTCGGCGCGAGCACTTGGGAATCCTTGGAATCCATCAACAGCGATCCGGCGCGGCAGATTCTCGCCGCGGATCGCATCGGTCGCTTGGCGCCCGGACTCGACGCCGACGTCGTCGTCAAGGCCGGACAGCCGCTCGACCCCCGCACGCCCGTGCAACTCGTCCTGATCGAGGGCGAGATCGTTTACGACATCCGCGAAGGACAGCGTTACTAGCCATGATCCCCGCACTCCTGCTCGCCTTCGTTGCAGCATCGCCCGCCGCGTTCCAAGAGGCCGCGACGTCGAATGAGGCCTCGCACGGCCGCGCCGAAGTCTGGCGTCTTGACCTCGTCGAAACTCTCGACGGCGAAGCCCAGAAAAACGTCACCCTGCTGATCCGCGACGGCGTGATCGAGCGCATGGGCCCCGTGGTCGTGGTGCCGGCAGGCGCGCGCGTGCGAGACCTCCGCGACACCGGCGCCGTGGCAATGCCGCCGCTGGTGCTCACCCACGCGAACTTCTTGATCGAAGATCAACGCGGCACCGGCAACGCCAGCCGTTGGCGCGCCGCGGATTCACTGTGGCTCGAGCAAGGGTGGGAGAAATCTCTGCTTTCCGAAGGGGTGTTGTTCGCTGGAGTGGATCCTCCGGGCGCCGGATTCCCGGGACGCACCTCGGTGTTGCAGGCCGGCGGCGGTGCTCCGCGCCCGGTCGCGCTGATCGATGATCTCTATCTCAAATTGACGGTCTCCGCGAGTTCGCGGGCCAAGGATCTGGTGCGCCGGGCCCTGAAGGAAGCGGACGAGGCGATCGAGAAGGAGAACAAGGCGCGCGAGGAATGGCAGAAGGCGCGCTCCGAGTGGGAGAAGAAGCAGAAGGAGAAAGCGGACAAAGAGAAGGCCGAAGGCGGCAAGGAAGAGAAGAAGCCCGAGGGGGGAGGACGTCCGCCCGCCGCTGCTCAGGAGAAGGAAGAGAAGGAACCGCCGGCCGAGTTCGAGCCGCCGAAGTTTGCTCCCGACGTCGAAGCCATCGTCGAGTGGGTGCGCAAGGAACGCATGGCGCAGGTCTGGATCTCCAGCGCAGCCGACTGGATCCACTGGTTGGACGTGCTCGACGAGCGTGACTTGCCCTACTCCCTCGTCCTGAGTCACGGCAGCGGCCAGAACTTCCACGAAGTCGCCGCTGAACTTGCGAGCGCCGGCGTCACGATCGACGTGCCGGCGAACATCACCTTCTTGCCGTTCACGCGCGTTCGCGCGAATCTGCCCGCGGAACTGGTCAAGGCGGGCGTGGAGCACTTGGTGCTCTCGCCGGCCGGAGACAGTCTTCGCGACCTCGGCGATTGGCGCAGCAACGCCGCGCGCTGCGTCGCCGAAGGACTCGACCGCACGCGCGCGCTCAAGGCGATGAGCCTGGATGCCGCGCTGAAGCTCGGCCAAGACGGGAGCGTGCAGCCGCTGAAGGCGGCGGCCCCCGCCAACTTCGTGATCTGGAGCGGCGATCCCTTGGATCCGCTCTCGGAAGCCTTGTTCGTCGTGAAGGACGGCAAGGTGGTGTACGACCGTGAGAAGGAAGAGAGAGAGGAGGCCCGCCGATGAGTTTGATGCTGCTTGCGATCGTCTTCGGCGCCACCCCGGCGCCGCTCATGCAAGATCCGCCGCGCCCGCCGCGCCCGCAGCGTGGCGAACGCCGCGCGGAGCGCGAATTGCCGCAGGAGCCCGCAGCCGTGAAGCCTCCCGCGAAGGATCCGCCGAAGTCGACGGTTGCTTTGGAAAGCCCGTGGCTCGCGATCGTCGGCGGCGACGTCTACACCGTC
>JAQBVK010000230.1 GCA_027623585.1 Planctomycetota bacterium | reverse complement strand
GGTCGCGCGAACGGCGGCGCGACGCGACAATGCTCGGTCCGATGGAGGAGATCGTCGTCCTTTCTGCGGTGCGCACGCCGATTGGCCGCTTTGGCGGCAGCCTGGCGCCGCTGACCGCGCCGGCCCTCGGTGAGGTCGCTGCCAGGGCTGCGATCGAGCGCGCGGGGATCGAAGCCGCGGACGTGAACTCGGTGATCTTCGGCATGGCGCGTCAGGCCGGCGCGCGGCCGAACCCTGCCCGGCAGGTGTTGTGGCGCGCCGGGATCCCGCAGGAGCGCACTGCGTTCACGATCAATCAGGCCTGCGCCAGCGGCATGCAGGCGATCCAACTCGGCGCCGACGAGTTGCGGCTCGGGCGCGCGAAGGTGGTTCTGGCGGGAGGCATGGAGAGCATGTCGAACGTGCCGCACGCGCTCGAGCGCATGCGCGACGGCTATCGCCTCGGCGACGGTGCGGTCGTGGATCTGATGTACCGCGATGGTTTCCAGTGCCCGCTCGCCGACATGATCATGGGTGAGACCGCGGAGTTGCTCGCGCAGGAGATGGGCATCACGCGCGCGCAGCAGGACGTGTTCGCGCACGAGAGTCAGCAAAAGGCGGCGGCGGCGTGGGACGAAGGCGCCTTCCACGCGGAGATCGCGCCGGTGACGCTCGAGACGCGCAAGGGACCGCTGACGGTTGCGCGCGATGAGCACCTGCGGCCCGACACCACGCTGGAAACGCTTCACAAGTTGAAGCCGGTCTTCGACCTCAAGACCGGCACCGTCAGCGCGGGCAATTCCTCCGGCATCACCGACGGCGCCGCGGCGCTGGTGTTGACCACCGCGCGGGAAGCGGCGGCGCGCGGCTGGACGCCGATCGCCAAGTTGCTCGACACGCAACTCGCCGGCTGCGATCCGAAGCGCATGGGCCTCGGCCCGGTGCCGGCCACCACGCAACTCTTCCAGCGGCACGGCTGGAGCGTGGATGACTTCGAGCTCTTCGAACTCAATGAGGCCTTCGCCGCGCAAGTGCTCGCTTGCCTGCGCGATCTGCCGTTTCCGCGTGAACGGCTCAACCTGCACGGCGGCGCGATCGCGCTCGGCCATCCGATCGGCTGCACCGGCGCGCGCATCGTCGTGACGCTGCTGCACGCGATGCGCCGCCACAACGCCCGGCGCGGCCTCGCTACGCTGTGCGTTTCCGGAGGTCTCGGCATGACCTCTGCCTGGGAACTCACCTGAACTGATGCGAATGCACCTGACCCTCCTCACTGCCTTGCTCGCAGTCTCTTGCGTCCGGGAGCCGGCCGAACCGGCCCCGGGCCCGACCGCCACCGTCCCCGGTCCCGTCGCGGAATCCTTCCAGCAACCGAGCACCTCGGCCGCGGCTTCCAAGGTGAAACGCGAACCCGAGTTCCACTTCGAGGACAAGGAGAAGGTGCCGGACGCCGATCTCGGCCTCTACCACGTCGTGATGAAGGTTTCGGTGGACGGGAAGGAAGCCGGCAGCATCGTCTTCGACCTGTGGCCCGAGAAAGCGCCGATCGCGGTGCGCAACTTCTTGCGCTACTGCGACGAAGGCTTCTACGACGGGCTGCTGTTCCACCGCATCCTGCGCGACTTCATGATCCAGGGCGGCGCCTCGACCAACGACGGCGGTGGCCAGGGACCGAACGGCCCGATCAAGGGCGAGTTCTCGATCGACCCGCAGTGGAACCATCGCTACGGCGTGCTGTCGATGGCGCGAGGCGGCGATCCGGACTCCGCCTCGAGTCAGTTCTTCCTGTGCTGCGGCGAATCCGCGAGCACCGCGGGTCTGAACGGCAAGTACAGCTCCTTCGGGCGCATGGTCGCCGGCGTTGCGGCGCTCGAAGCCGCCGCCAGCGTGCCGACCGGCGTCAATCCAATGGGCGGCGAGCCTTCGCGCCCGCTGAAGAAGGCGGCGATGCTCGAAGTGCGCGCGGTCAAGGGGCCGGCGCCGGTGGGCGACGAGGTGATTGCGCGGCCGATGCCGGAGATCTCCGGGCCGAGCGTGATCGCGGTGCAGCACGTGCTGATCGGCTTCGCGGGTTCGCCGGTTGGCGGGACGCGCAGCAAGGAAGAAGCTGCCACGTTCGCGCAGGACATCCTGGAGCGCGCGCGCAAAGGCGAGGACTTCACCGCTTTGGTGAGGCAATACTCCGCCGATCCGGTCGACCCGACCGATCCGAATCCCGGCGTCTACCGCATCACCGTGCCCGGCTTCACGGATCCGGCGCCCTACCAAGGCGTGGTGCAGCGGCAATCGATGATGGCCACCTTGCTCAAGGAAACCGAAGCCAAGATGCGCGCCGGTGAGGTGAGCAACCGGCAGTGGCTGGCGGGACTCCAGAAACAGGAGACCCAGCAGGGCATCGTCACCTTCGTGCGCAGTGCGCGCTCCTTCGCGCGCGACGAGATGGTGCCTGCCTTCGGCGACGTCGGCTTTACCCTCGAAGTCGGCGAGGTCGGCCTCGCCCCCTACGACGCCAAGGCCTCGCCCTTCGGCTGGCACGTGATCAAGCGCCTCGAATAGACATGGACCTAAAAAACCCTTCCCAATTGACCGATGCCGATCTCGGCGCGGTGCTCTGTGATCTCGCGGTCAGCGTGGACGGCAAGGACGCCGGCACCATGACGCTGGAGTTCTGGCCGGACACCGCACCCGCGACGGTGCGCAACTTCCTGCAGTACGCCGCCGACGGTTTCTACGACGGCAAAGGCTTCCATCGCGTGATCTCCGGCTTCATGATTCAAGGCGGTTGCCCGCAGGGCACCGGCACTGGATCGGGACCGCGCGGCCAGATCAAGGGCGAGTTCAGCCGCGACAAGGCGCACTCGCACAAGCGCGGCGTGATTTCGATGGCGCGCTCGCAGGATCCGAATAGCGCCTCCTGCCAATTCTTCGTCTGCCACGGCGACGCGGACTTCCTCGACGGCCAGTACGCCGCCTTCGGGCGCGTGATCGCCGGCGATTCCGCGCTCGACGTAGTGGCCGCAGTGCCCTGCGGCGGCGGCGGCGGCGAGAAGTCGAAGCCGAGCAAGCCCTGCAAGATCAGTTCGATACGCCTGCGGGCCAAGGAGTAGAAGAATGACTGAATTCGACGAGGACGTGACCGCCGAAGACGTGGAGACTCACGATTACCGCCACCTCAAAGTCGCCTTCGACGAAGACGGCGTGGCGTGGCTGACGATCGACCGCTCCAAGCAGCTCAACGCGTTGAACTTCGAAGTGATCGAGGAGTTACGCGAGTGCATCGCCGACCTCACGGATGATCCGGAGACCGAGGCGATCGTGATTACCGGCGGCGGCGACAAGGCCTTCGTGGCCGGCGCCGACATCGGCGAGCTGGCGGAACTCACGCCGCCCGAAGCGCGGCATCTCGCGCTGAACGGTCAGGACATGCTGGCCGGCATCGAGAATTGTCCGAAGCCGGTGATCGCCATGATCAACGGTTTTGCGCTCGGCGGCGGGCTCGAACTCGCCTTGGCCTGTCACATGCGCGTGGCGTCCACCACCGCGAAGCTCGGCCTGCCCGAAGTATCCTTGGGATTGATTCCCGGTTTCGGCGGCACCGTGCGGCTGTCGCGCCTCTGCGGCCCGGCCGTTGCGCGCGAGTGGGTGATGACCGGCGACCAGTTCAGCGCTGAAGAGGCGCACCGTGTCGGCGTGGTCACGCGGATCGCCGCGCCCGATCAACTGCGCGCCGAGGTCAAGAAACTCTGCGCCACGATCCAGAAGCGCGGCCCGATCGCCGTCGCCACCGCGCTCGAAACCATCCGCCGCGGCCAAGAAGTCGGCCAGACCGAAGCCGAAAACGTCGAAGCCGACGCCTTCGGCATGCTCTTCGCCACCGAAGACGCCCGCGAAGGTACCAAAGCCTTCATGGAGAAGCGCAAGCCGGAATTCCCCGGAAGGTAATACGGGGTAATACGGAGTCAGGCTCCGGTGGTGTTTTTCCGCCGCAGCAGTGCCGCACTCGATTCTTCCCCTCATGAGCCGAAGCCTTCACTCGCCCCTGTTGCGCCGCGCGCACTTCGCGGAGTTGCTGCGGCCGCGGCCGCAGCGCGAGGACCCGGAGGTCACGCGCAAGGCGGGGGAGATCCTCACCGCGGTGCGGCGGGAGGGTGAACCGGCGCTGCGCCGCATCGCCTTGCAACTCGGCGACTGGCGCTTTGGGGAACCGTTTCTGTTGCGCGCACCGGCCTTGCGCCAAGTGCTGGAGTCGCTGCCGACCGAGCAGCGGGAGCTGCTTGAGCGCACCGCCGCGCGCGTGCGCTCCTTCGCGCAACTCCAGCGCGACGCGCTGCAAG
>JAQBVK010000229.1 GCA_027623585.1 Planctomycetota bacterium | reverse complement strand
CCGCCCTCGGCCTCGGCCGCCCAAGCCACGGCGCCTCGCGCACGCGCGGTTTGCAGCAGCGCCGGCAGATCCACGCGCTCGCAAACCGGCAGGCGCAGACTCACGCCGCTGGCGCCGCGCACGGCGCGCGGGTGCCAAGGCGAAGCACTTCCCGCGCCAGCCACGAAGCCCGCGGCGCCGAGTCCCGCTGCGACCCGCGCCAAAGCGCCCAAGTTGCCGGGATCCTGCACGCCGGCGGCCACCATCAACCATGCGCCAGGCTTCAGATCCGCGACGAGGTCCTCCGCGGATTGCGTCGGTCGCAACGCCCAAGCAAGGACGTCGGACGGACTGTCGAGGTCGCCGACGCCGCGCAGCAGAGCGTTGTCGCAGGGCAACAGTTCGGCGCCGGCAGCGGCGCCCTTCGCGAACAGTCGTACGAGTTGGGCGTCGGCGTGTTCCGTCTCCGCCGCGTAAAGCATCCACAGCAGCGGCACGCCGGCCTCGAGCGCTTCGCCGATCACGCGGCGCCCTTCGAGCAGGATGTGCTCGCGATCACGGCCGGCGCGCAAGGCGCGAATCGCCTTCAGCCGCGCGTTGTCCGACGACCGGATCGGTTCAGCGGGGCTCTCCACGGAGACATTCTAGGTCTCGGCTGCCCGCCTTCCGCGCCTACAATCACCGGCTTGGACGAACCGGCCCCGCTGGAAGCAAGAGTCTTGCGCGTGGACGCACGGCAGTGCGAGGTGCTGCTGGCCGACGGCACGAGCGCGTCGGCGACGATGCGCGGGCGCCTGTTCGAAGAGCGCGGGGAGGACCGCTCCCCGGTCGCAGTCGGCGACCGCGTGCGCGTCGAACTCGAACAAGCGTCTTGGGCGATCGCCGAAGTGCTCCCGCGCAGGAACCTGTTCTGCCGGCGCGCCAGCGGTGAGGACATCGATCGACGTCAGTTGCTCGCGGCGAACGTCGATCAGGTCATCGTCGTGAACTCGCTGAACCAGCCGCCGTTCTCGTCCATCGCCGCGGATCGCATTCTCGCCGCATGCTCCTTCGCAGGCATTCCAGCTCTGCTCGTGCTCAATAAGGTGGATCTGGTCAACGCGCGCAAGCTCGAGCGCATCATGGACAGCTATGCGGGTGCCGAGGTTCCGCTGCTCCCGACCTCCGCGCTAGACGAAACCGGTTTCGGCGCCTTGCGCGCGACGATTGCTGGACGCGACAGCGTTTTCTACGGGCTGAGTGGAGTGGGAAAGTCCACGCTGCTCAACCGCCTCGTGCCGGGATTGGACATCCAGACTCGGGGCACCAGCGCCGCGCTTTCCTCGGGCCGGCACACCACCTCCTTTTCCCGTCTGTATCCCTTGCCGGACGGCGGCACCCTGATCGACACGCCGGGAGTGCGCAAGTTCCGCCCCTACGGTTTGCCGCCAGCGGAGTTGCGTCTGCACTTCGCCGAGATCCGGCGCATCGGCGAGACCTGCCGCTTCCCGAACTGCAGCCATCGCACCGAGCCGAACTGTATGGTGCAGGAGGCCTTGCGCGAAGGCACGCTGCCGAAACCGCGCTATCGTTCCTATTTGGAACTGATCCAGGAACTTGAACAGATGTACGGAGGAACTGGCGCTCCGCCTCCGCCGGGGCCGGATCACAAGACGCGCCGCTGAGGATCAGCGCCGCGTGAGCTCGCGCGCGCGCTGGTGCAGGATCTCGTTCTCCAGGTGCACATGGCGGTGCAGGTCGCGCTCCATGCGGTGGAGGCGCACGAGCAGCGCCCGCCACGCCTCACAGGCGTCAGCCGGCGCCACGTAACCGCCGGTGGTGGTGCGGAAGAAACGCAGAGACTGCTCAACGCGCTCGTGATCGCCTTCTAGGACCAGCAGAGGAACGTGCAGGTCGCCTTGAAAGAAATGGGGAAGCGTGCGTCCGCTCGAAAGCTCACGCAGTGCAGGAAACAGCATCTCCTCCTCCTTTTTCATGTGCGCTTCGATGTCCTCGCGCAAGAAGTCGTAGGCCTGCGCCAACTTCGTGAGCTCGGGATGCGCGTCCTTGTGAGCGGCTGCCACGCGGTGCGCGAGCACGCTCAAGGGAGCGAGTTCCTGCCACAAGAAACCGTGATGCACCTGGACGATGTGGTCGATCAACTGCGCCGTCGTCATGGACCCGTAGTCCGGCTCGTCGGGACTGACCGGCTGCGCGTCCGCCTCGGCCAAGGCCAGCATCACCGCGTCTTCGTCTAGCCCTCTCGCCGAGCACGCCTCACCGAGCGGCGTCCGCCCCTGACAGCAGTAGTCGATCCCAAAGCGTTCGAAGACCTCAGATCGTCCTGGCCGTTCGGCGACCAGGCGCCCGACTGGCGTGGTCATGGCGGGTGCGCCCATAACAAGATATTATCATCTTGTTATCTAATTTTCAATCTCGCCGCACAACTGCAGTAGGCGGGCGATCACCTCACCGAGGAGGGCGTCCGGGGTGCTGGCCCCGGCGGTGAAGGCCACCCTCAAAGGGCGCCTGGAAGGAAGCCAGCCCTGGGTCTCACCGATCCGGCCGCTGACCCGGTCGCGGTGCCGCACCGATTCGACGTCGAGGCAGTGCGGCCCCTCGATGTGATAGGCCGGGACCCCCGCGTCGTCGCCCACGCGAGCCAGATTCTTGGTGTTCGAGGAGTCATACCCTCCCACCACCAAAAACAAATCGGGGGACTGCTCGGCGATGGCGCGCGCGGCGTCCTGGTTGTCCTGGGTCGCGCGGCAGATGGTGTCGAAGTCGCGGAAGCTCTCCTCGAGGCCGGCCTCACCATCGCGCTTCGCCAAGGCCGCGCGCAGACGATCGCCGATGGCGCGCGATTCGCGCGCCAACATCGTGGTCTGGTTGATCACGCCGACGCGGGCAAGGTCGCGGCTGGGATCGAATCCGATCGAGCAGGCGCGCTCGGGGAGTGCGGCGCGCAAGCCGTCTGCGTCGAGCTCCCCTTCGAGGAAGCGCGCCAGCGGCAGCGCCTGCTCCAAGGAATCCACGACCACGAAGTGACCGCCTTCATGCGCGATCAAGGAACAGGTCGCCTCGGTTTCCTCATGGCCCAGAGTTCCGTGAATCACGGTGGTGAAGCCTTCCTTGACGTACTTCAGGGTCCGCTTGTGCGGCTTGATCACCCAAGGGCAGGTGGTGTCGACCACCGTGACGCCGCGCGCTTCGAGCCGCATCAAGTCTTCGACCGGAGCGCTGAACGCAGGCACGATCACGACGTCGAGCGCGCCGAGCCGTTCCCAAGCGCCGGCATCGGCGTGCTCCCCGCGTAGGAAGCGCACGCCCTTGGCGCGCAGGTCTTCGTTCACGCGTGGATTGTGAATGATGGAAGAAATCAGCCACAAGGGCCGGCCGGCGTGCTCGCGGCGCGCTTCCTCCACCATCGCGAGCGCGCGGTCAACGCCCCAACAGAAGCCGAAGGACCGCGGTAGCACGATTTCTACCTGACCGAACTGCAGTGAGCCGGCTTCGCGCAAGCGCTCGACCAGGGTGCTGCGCCAGGTGAGGCGGACCTCGGTGGCATCAAAACTACTCATGAGGTCATCAACTCCTCCACCAGCGGGCGAGTCTCCGGACGCAGGGCGCCGACCAGATAGGTGGATCCCGTGACGAGGAGAACGCGCGCTTCCTGCGGGAAACCAGGAGTCTCGAGCGCCCGCGCGCCGAAGGCCGCCGCCAAGCGCTGCGGATCGGCGCTGCGCGGATGATCCCCCGCGGGCGCGGTCCACCAACGCTCGCCCTCAGGCGCGGGACCCAAGGCTCGCGCAAGCGCGACCGGATCCTTTTCCTCGCGCAAGGCGAACAGGACGCCGCGCGTATCCGGATCCGGATGACGCGCGCGGAAGGCTGCAAGCACTGCGCGCAGCGAACGCTCGGTATGGGCGAGGTCGAAGATCACGCGACGCCCATCCGCGCAGGCGCGCGTCTCCCAACGGCCGGGGAACTGCCACGCGGAAGCGGGGGCCGCCGCGAGCGCAGCCGCCGCGCGCGACCATGGTTCGCGCAACTGCGCGAGCATCGCGACGGCCAACGCGCCGTGCCGTTGCACGTGCGGCAAGGGGTGCTCAAGAAGTCCGGCCGGAACCGCATGTTCTTGCGCGCACCGCAAGGACGCGCCGAGTTCGGCCGCGCGTTGCTCGAGCACGGCGCGCGCCGCATCCGGCAAGTCCTCACCACGCCACAGCGCCGCGCCGCTCTTGAACACACCCGCTTTCTCGGCGGCCACGTGCGCGAGCGTGGGTCCAAGCACTTCCAGATGCTCGGCCTCGATCGAGGTCACGGCGGCAGCGAGCGGATTGACGACGTTGGTGGAGTCGGCACG
>JAQBVK010000228.1 GCA_027623585.1 Planctomycetota bacterium | reverse complement strand
CGCAGAACCCGGCTCCTTGACCCCGGCCGCGAATCCACGCGCCGGAACGAAAGCACTTATTCAGCGCTGCCCTAGCGCTTCCGCTACCCTACGGCGACGATGAGCGAGTTACCGTCCGAGCCTTCTGACGCCTCCGACCTCGAACGCCGGGTTCAGCGCGTCATGAGTTGGGTGATTGTCTCGGTGCTGACAGTGTTTGGCATCGCCGCGATGATTGGTCTGTTCTCGGTCGCGCGCACTCCCGGCAGTTTCTGGCAAGACCTGATTCAGTCCCAATTCGCGGTGATCGTAGGCCTCCCGATCGCCGGCTTCGGTGCGCTCTTCATCACGCTGGTCCTACGCATTTCTTCGGGCCCCATCGAGTTCGAAGCCGGCCCGATCCGCTTCAAGGGGGGGTCGGCGCCGATTGTGTTTTGGGTGCTTTGCTTCATGGCGATGGTCCTTGCAACCAAACTGCTCTGGGTGGAGCCGGGTGCGCTCGAGCCCTCGTCAATTCCACCGAGTCCCTGAGTCAAGACGCTCGCCCTGGACAGTTTTCCAGCCTATGCCTACCGTGGCAGCCCGCGGGGAATTCCCCTCCCCCGGAATTGGACCCCCTATGTCTGACCCGAAGATTCCCCGCGCGGTGGCCACCGAGTTGGCCGGTTATTTCTCTCGCAACGGTTACGTGCGCCAGCAAGACGCCAAGCGCTTGCGGACCGAAGGCTACGAAGGCTACAAGAAAGGCGATGAAGTCCGCTTGATCGCGGAAACGAGACGCGAACTCGCGTCCTTGCGCCGCGCCTTGCAGCAAGCCGAGTTCACTCCGGGAAAGCCTTTTGAGAAAGGCAAGCGCTGGTGTCAGCCGATCTACGGCCGCGAAGCGGTGAGCCGCTTCTTGCGCGTCGTCGAAACGCGCCGACCTTGAAGCTGCGCGCGGGCTAGGATGTCTCACAGGTCATCCATGAATCCACAAAGCGATTCGCCGCGCTGGAAAGCGAGCCTTCACCGCGTCATCTTCGAAGCCGACACCCCTCTGGGCAAGGCTTTCGACGTCGCACTGATTGCCGCCATCCTGTTGAGCGTGCTGCTGGTGATGCTGGACAGCGTGCGGAGCGTCACCTTGGAGCACGGCACGTTGCTGCGCGCCGCCGAGTGGACGCTGACGATTCTCTTCACTGTGGAGTACGTGGCGCGGCTAGTGTGCGCGCCGAGCCGGCGGCGCTACGCCACGAGTTTCTTCGGCTTGGTGGATTTGATCGCGATTTTGCCGACCTATTTGGCGGTGCTGCTTCCAGCGGCGCACTATCTGCTCGTGGTGCGCGTGCTGCGCATCCTGCGCGTGTTCCGCGTCTTCAAGCTGGTTCAGTACATCAGCGAAGCCGCGCAGTTGCGCCGCGCGCTGGTCGCCAGCCGACGCAAGATCACGGTGTTCCTGTTCGCCGTTTTCGCCTTGGTGGTGGTCATCGGCTCCGTGATGTACTTGATCGAAGGAGAGGAGCATGGCTTCACCAGCATTCCCCGCGGCGTCTATTGGGCGATCGTCACGCTGACTACGGTCGGCTACGGCGACGTCGCGCCGCAGACGCCGATTGGGCAGGCCTTGGCCTCCCTGGTGATGGTGCTCGGCTACGGAATCATTGCCGTGCCCACCGGAATCGTCACGGCGGAGCTCACGCGGACGGAGCGAGAGTTGCCGAATCCCTGTCCGGCTTGCGGCGCGCTTGGGCACCTGTCCGACGCGATCCACTGCCGGCGCTGCGGCGTTCCGTTGGGGCGCGACTGATCCTGTGGCATTGCTCGCGGCGCTGATCCACCTGCTCACGCAGCAAGCGGCGCTGCAGGCGCCGAGCTTCGAAGCCGACGTGACGGCTCCGGTTCCCGCGGAACGGCTTCATGGTTCCGTTTCCGTCGGCTTCGCCGGCCGTGAGTTCTTGCTCGGCGGCGCCCTGGGCACGGAAGCATGGACTCGGGTCTTGCCGGGCAGCGCATGGGATCCACTGGAACTCGCGGAAGCGATCGGCTGGGACGCTCTCGCCGTGCCGCAGCCTGACGGCATCCTGTTGTTCGGCGGTCGCGACGCGCCGGACGCCCCGCGCAGTCACGACGCTCTGCGATTGAGTTCGGCTGGTGCGAGTTGGGCGCTGGTTCCGGCAATTGCGCCAGTCATGCCCAGCGGCGAAATTCTGGCGCTCGCTCCGCTTCCACGCCGCGACGGGACCGCCGGATTGGTTCTGTTGTCCCGCATTGAAGGGGGGGGGACGGAGCTGTGGCATGCCGACGCGCAGGGCGCAGAGTGGCAACTTCGAGCGCGTGCGCCCCAGAGCTTGCAACGTCCCTGGCTGCTGCCCTTCGGTCCGGCGCACCTGCTCGCGGGCGATCGTGACAGCGTCGAAGTCTTCGCATGGCATGCGCTCACGGATACCTGGGTTGCGGCAGGTGAGTTGCTTGCCGCTCCGGGGGATTCGCCGATGCGCTTGATCCCGCATCGCGCCCCCGGCACGGCAAGTCTTGGCCTCGCGGACGGCTGCATTCTCTTGGCTTATCTCGTGGTGGTGCTTCTGATCGGCACCCGATTCGCGCGACGCGAGAAGCAGAGTGAAGATTGGTTCATTGCCGGACGCCGGATCCCCGCGTGGGCGGCGGGCTGCTCGATCCTCGCCACGCAGATCTCTGCGATCACCTTTCTTTCAACGCCGGCGGTTGCTTTCGCGACCGATTGGTCCTTGCTGCCGTCGTGGTTCGGCATGCTGTTGTTCGCGCCGGTCGCGGTGTTCGTGTTCCTGCCGTTGTTCCGCAAGCTGCGGGCGCCGACCGCATACTCCTGGCTCGAGGATCGTTTTGGGCTTCCGGTGCGCCAATTCGGGGCTGCATCCTTCTTGATCTTCCAGATCGCGCGCATGGGCGTGGTGACCTACTTGCCGGCGCTCGCGATCGCGCACGCGACGGGGTTGCCGCACCAGGCCTGCATCCTGATCTGCGGCGCCATCGCCATTCTCTACACGGTGCTCGGGGGCATGGAAGCCGTGATTTGGACCGACGTCCTGCAGACCTTCGCGATCTTCGGCGGCGCGACCGCGGCGATCATCGTGTTGGTGGTGGGGGCCGGCGGCCCCACCGAAGTGTGGTCCGCCGTGAGCGAGGCGGGCAAGACGCGGGCTTGGAATCCTTCTTGGTCGGTGTTCACAGACGCGGGTTGGCTGGTGCTGATCGGCGGCTGGTTCCTGCAATTCGGTCCTTATTCCGCGGACCAAGCGATCGTGCAGCGTTATCTCTCGACGCCGGATGAAAAATCCGCCGCGCGCGCGATCTGGATGAACGGGTGGCTCTCCGCACCCGTCGGCCTGCTCTTTCTCGTGGTCGGCGCCGGCTTGTGGGCTTGGTTCCGCGCGCACCCCGAGCGCTTGGAGATCGGCATGGCCAACGATGAGGTGTTTCCGATCTTCCTCATGCAAGGCTTGCCGCCAGGAGTGGGCGGACTGATCCTTGCCGCGCTCGCGGCGGCGGCGATGTCCACGCTCGACTCCGGGATGCACGCCTGCGCGACCGTGCTGACCCACGATTTCTGGCTGCGCTTGCGTCGCGAGCCGCCCGAGGATGCCGTGATTCTGCGCGTTGCTCGCCGCTTCGCAGTGGCTGCCGGCTTGCTCGGCACCGGCATCGCGCTCGCGCTCGCCGCCGGCGAGGTGCGCTCGCTGCTGTTGTTCTTCTTGAAAGTGCTTGGCCTGGTCATGAGCGGCGTCGCGGGAGTGTTCACGCTCGGCGTGTTGGTGCGGCGCGCGGGAACGGCCGCGGCGCTCTCCGGCGCGGCGGCCTGCACCTTGCTGCTCGCCGGCCTCGCCTTCACGACGAGAGTGAATCTCTTCCTTTATCCGCTGGCCGGCATCCCGACCTGCGTTGCAGTGGGCTGGTTGGTGAGTCGCTGGGCGCCACGTGAAACCGCCACGTGAGCACGAACCCCGCCCAGCCGACGGACTCCTCGTGCACTGCCCGCCGCCGGCTTAGGATGCGCGGCTGATGAGCGCTTCCGTCCTCCACGTCATCGCCCGCGTCACGGCAAAACCGGACAGGATCAAAGAAACCGCCGCGATGATGGAAGGGCTGGTCGCTCCCACGCGTCTCGAAGACGGCTGCTTGCGCTACGAGCTGCTTTGCAACGCCGCCGACCCGACCGACTTCACCATGGTCGAAGAGTGGCGCGACGATGCCGCGCTCGATCTGCACTTCACCAAGCCGCACATGATCGCGGCCTTCGCCCAAGTGCCGGATCTGCTCGCCGCCCCGCCCGACGTCCGCCGCTACCGGCGCGTGGTCTAGAACGCGTCGGCCCAGCGGTAGGCCTCGACCAC
>JAQBVK010000227.1 GCA_027623585.1 Planctomycetota bacterium | reverse complement strand
AGCACCAGACGCGCCGTAAACGGGCGTCCCTTGCGCGAAATGAAGTCTTCGATCCAGTTGGTGGCCTTCGTCTCCGGATCGAGCAGCGAACGCAAATCGTCGCGCGTCATCGTTCGCTTGCAGATCGTGCGCGGGATCTTCACCCCACCCTTCTCGGTCGATTCATAGTGAGTCGGCGTTTCGATCACTTGACCCTTTCCGAGCGGGCATGCCATGAACGCCGTTTCGTCCACCGGGTGGGACACCAACTCTGGCGCGACCTTGCCGGCGTCATCGCCGCTGCCGAAGCCTTGCACGGCTTCGAAGGCCACCAACCAATCGTCGCCGAGACGCAGCAGCCCGGGATAGGTGTCGCCGCGCTGGCTGACGAATCCCTCCAGCGGGCCGGTGTCACGTTCCACCAGCAGTCGCGTCGCCACCTCGCGGTTGAGGTAACGCCCGCGGTATTCCTTCCAGATCGTGAAACCGCAGCCGTCGTGATCCGGCGCCTTGACGTCCACGCCCTTCAGCGCTCCCGCCGGCGCGGCCTCTTCCAAGGCCAGCGCGGTGCGCTCGGCGAAGGGGCCGACGTCCACCTCTTCGGTGGTCTGCAGCACCATCGAAGCATTGGTGCGCTTCGCGTTGACCGTGACGCCGCGGACTCCCGGCAACTTGAGCGCAACCTTCTCCACCGCCGCGGCTGTTTCCGCGATCGGGATCTCGGTGGCTTTGCCGGCGCCCTTCAATGTCACTTCGAAGACCTTGGAACGCGGTTCGCGCGAGCAGCGATAGCCCTTGAGGCCTTCGATCACGTCGTGCTTGCACTTCGGGCACGCGCCGATCGCCGGAAGTTCACGATAGAGGTCCTCGTATTCGAATTCTTGCAGCAGCTTCACCAAGCCGCGCACCGAGTCCACCACTTCGTTCATGTAATCGGCGCGTGCGCGCTGCCCGCGCTCCACCTGCAGCAGATGGAATTCCATCTCGGCGGTGAGCTCCGCTTTGGCGAGGTGGTCGGCATGGATCCGCTCCAGCACGTCGATCAACTGAATGCCCTTGGCCGAGGCGCGCAAGTTCTTGCCGCCGCGCAGGGCGTAGCCCTTCTCGATCAAGGCCTCGATGATGTCCGCGCGCGTCGCCGGCGTGCCCAAGCCCTTGGACTTCAGCGCGGCCAGCACTTCGTCGTCATCGAAGTCTTCGTGCTCGTCGAGGTTGACGTCCGCCGCCTTCTCCATCGCCTGCAGCAGACCCGCTTCGGTGTATCGCTTCGGAGGCTTGGTGGCGTCGGCTTGGACGTCGATCTCGACCGGTTGCGACGGCGCCTCGGTGCCCGGCTGCACGCCGAGGTCGGGCAGTAGTTCGGAGGCGCCTGGGCGGCGATCCACCAGCTGCCATCCCGGCACCTTGAGCCGGCTCGAATCCGTCAGGAAGCGCCAAGCGCCATCCGGGGCTTCGGCGTCGAGCGCGCGCGTCTCGCGCGTCACCTTCTCCCAGGTGCTGGGAGGAAGGAATGCCGCAAGGAAGCGCCGCAAGATCAACTCGAAGACCTTGGCGTCGTCGCCGCCGAGCGGAGTGTCCGGCAGCGTGCCGGTCGGCACGATCGCGAAGTGATCGCTGACGCCGGCGTCGTTGAACACGCGGGCCTGGTTGAGCAGTCCGTCACGCTTGAGCAGCTTCGCAGCTTCCGCGATCGCATCGTGGCGCTCGTGCTCGGTGAAGGCCACCGCAAATGCCCCGGTCGCCGCGTCGTCGAGGACTCCGTGCACGTGCGGACGGTAATCGGCGGGCAAGCAGTTCGAATCGGTTCTCGGATAGGTCGCAACCTTGTGGACCTCGTAGAGCCTTTGGGCCGCGCCCAAGGTGCGCCGCGCGGACAAGCCGTAGCGCGAGTTCGCTTCCTTCTGCAGTGAAGTCAGCGAATGCAGACTCGGCACCGCGCGCGTGGATTCGGTCACGGTCTCGATCGCGACCACGCGCTTCGCCGCGCGGACGCGAGCCGCGATGTCGTTGGCGCGCGCTTCGTCCCACACCTTCTCGCCGTCCTTCGCCGAGCCGGTGCGGAATTGCGCTTCGTACTCATGCCCGCCGGCGAGGAAGCGGCCTTGCAGCCGCCAGTAGGGCTTCGGCACGTGGGCGAGCACTTTCAACTCGCGATGCACCAACAAGGCCAAGGTCGGCGTCTGCACGCGTCCGGCGGACCACACGCCGGCTTCACGGCGGCCCTTCAAGCGCTTGGTCAGGCCGCGCGTGGCGTTCATGCCGATCAGCCAGTCGGCCTCGGCGCGGCAGAAGGCCGCGTCGCCGAGGCCGTCGTAGTCCGTCGCCGGCTTCATCACGGAGAAGGCGTCGAGGATCGCGGCCTTCGTCATCGACTGCAGCCAGAGGCGGTGCACCGGTTTGGCGGCGACCAGCTTGGCGCCCTTGGCGGCGCCGGATGCCAGGTAAGCTTCGATCTCCCGGAAGATCAACTCGCCTTCGCGCGCAGCGTCGCACGCGTTCACGATCACCTCGACGTCCTCGCGCGCAGCCAATTGCTTCAGCAGTCGCAGTTGGTTGCTGTGTCCACGCCGCGGCTTCCGCTCGAAGGGATTCGGCAGGATCGGCAAGTTGCCGAGCGACCACACCTTGTAGGCGGGGTCGTAGTCCTCGGGCTCAGCCAGCTCCAGCAGGTGGCCGATGGCCCACGCCAGCAGCCAGCCGGGGCCTTCCCAGTATCCCTCGTGCTTCTTGAAGGAGCCGGGCAGTGCCTTGGCTAGGTCCGCCGCAACGGACGGCTTCTCGGCGATGACGAGTTTCATGCTGGGGAACCGCCGCGAGAGAGGCCTGGGAACGCGTCTCTCGGCCGGGAAACGGAGAAGTTTAGACGCTCCACGTGAATTTTCCGAATCAGCCCCTCCGAGCGGCTGAGAACTGTTCTAGCCCGACTGGAATTCGCGCTCAAGCGGGATCCGGGATTCCGCCGAAGAAGGCAGGCTCACTATGGTGAAGTCTCTCCCCATCCTCGAAGCCGTTGGCGCGGTCGTACTGATCACCGCCGTAGCCCTGCTCACCGCACTGCCCGGCTCCAAGGCCGGCACGGCGGAGAAGAACCTGGAGCTCGCCGACGGTCTCGGCGTACTGCGCACAGCGATCTTCCGCTTCAGCATGGATCACGAGGACGAGGGCCGCGACGCCCTGTTGCCCGGTGCGGACGGCGTGGAAATCGCTTCTCAACTTTGCGGGCCGAGCCGCCGCGACGGGAGCGTCGCGCAGACCGGATCCAAGAGCGCTTTCGACAATCGCTGGTACGGACCGTACCTCGACCGCGTCCCCGTGAACCCGGTCAACGGTCTCGACACCATTCGCGTGATGCCTCCGGGCTATCCGGAAGCCGTGTTCACCGGCGCCGCTGGTTGGATTTTCCTTCCCGAAAGTGGAGAAATCTTCCCTGACCTGCCAGGCGTCGACGCCCGTGGAGTCTCGTACTCCACGTACTAGAGCTTTATTCGTGAGGGTGTGGGTCCATGTCGAAAGACGTGGGCCCTTTTTCTTCTCGCACCCGACGCCCTAGTTGCGATATTCGTCGTGGCAAGCAACGCAGCCGCGCTTGAGCCGCGCGTAACTCGCGTCGGCTGCAGTCGCGTCCTTCCGCTCGAGCGCAGCAGTGAGCGCGCGTGCGTCGTCCTGAGCCGAGCGCAGGAAGCGCAGGAAGCGCGGATCCGCGTTCTGCTGGGCTGACAGCAGGGCTGAGGCGCTCTCCAGACTTTCGGCGACGATGCGCGCTTCATTGGCGGGCGCGAGATCGGGGTGCGTGGCCGGCGACTGCCAAGCGGCCTTCTGCACCAGAATCAAACGATCCCAGTCGCGATCCATCTTCGCCATGGCGGCGACGAAGTCCGCAATCGGAGCCACCGCGTGGAGCGCCGGCATCGCGGCCGGATCCAACACTGGCAACGGTCCCGTTGCGTCACGCCACAATCCTTCATACTTCGGATCGGTTTCCGCGGCGCGCATCACGGCCAAGGCTTCCTCCGCCGAGCATCCGGTTTCCACCCGCAGGGCGAGCGCCGCCGCAGCCGGGCCGCGGTGCTTGCCGTGGTGGCAATGAAAATACACCGGACCTTCGGTTTCCTTCATCACGGCGGCGATCTGCGCAGCGGCCGTCGCGTCGATGCCGTCGTATCCGATCGGGACGTGCACGGTACGGATGCCCAGGCGCGCCGCAGCCTCCACGTCCGGCCGCGCTCCATCGACGCAGACGATGGTGCGCACGCCGAGTTCGGCAAGGGCCGCGAAACTCGCCTCCCCCTCCGGAGCTCCGCCGCTCAGGACCCGACTACCGGTTGTGACCAGTTGATGGATCCGCGGGTGA
>JAQBVK010000226.1 GCA_027623585.1 Planctomycetota bacterium | reverse complement strand
CCAGGCTTGGGCCGGTAGCCGCGCTTCACATGGGAAAGATAAAACGCTTCCCCGCCGCCGTAGTAAGGATCCACCATCAGTGGATGTCCCAGGTGCGCGAGGTGGACGCGGATTTGATGCGTGCGCCCGGTCCGTGGCCGCGCTTCCAACCAAGTGTGGCCGCGGAAAGTTTCCAGCGGCGCGTAAGTCGTGAGCGACGCCTTGCCGGAACCGTCCACTCGCATGCGCCCTTCATGGCGCGGGTCCGGCGCCAGCGCCGCATCCACCGCGCCGGCTTCATCCAGCACACCGATCACCAAAGCCTGATAGCGCTTCTCCACCGCCGCCTCCGCGAACAATCCGCGATAGAAGCGTTCGGCCTCCAGCGTCAGCGCAAACAGCAGCACGCCGCTGGTGCCAAGGTCGAGGCGGTGCAGCGCGCGCGGGCGCTTCTGCAGCGGCCCCTCGCCCTCGCGCTCCTGCGCCCAGGACACGATCGCGCCGGCGAGGTGAATCGGATGCTCACCCCAACGGCTCGGCTCGACCGGCAAACCGGCAGGCTTCGCGATCGCGAGCAGGTGTTCATCCTCGTGCAGAACTTCGATCGCGACCGACGGGATGATCTCGCGCTCATGCACCGCCGGATCCTCGTCGAGGATCACGAGTTGGCCGGCGCGCATCACGTCGCCCGGCTGCGCGGGCTGGCCGTTCACCGTGATCAATCCGGCGCGCACCAACTCGCGCATGCGACCCTTGGCCACGCGCGGCCAGTGCGCGGTGAGCAGCTCATCGAGCGGACACCCGCTCCACGCGTCGGCGACGACCAGGGACAGCATGCTGGATCAAGCCTTGCGAAGCGGAGCCGCGCGCGGAATGGGGCGGCCTTCAGCGTCGAGTTCGAGCGCCACGAGGTCGGGAAGCCCCCGCCACGCGCCAGCCCAGTCGAGACCGTAGCCGACCAAGAACAGATCGTCCTCGAGCCGCAACACGCAGTCGTCGGACTCGATGGCGACCGCGCGCCGCACCGCTTTGTCGACGAAGACCACGATCAGCACCTCGGCAGCGCCAAAATCTTCGAGGAGCACCCGCCGCGCCTCGGCGAGGGTTCGACCGGTGTCGAGGATGTCGTCGAGGAGCAGGATGGTGCGCCCGCGCACGAGTTCCGCGCGCGGCAACCAATCCGCCGCCGCGGCTTTGCCGGGCCGCGTGCCGTCGCCATAGGTTTGGATCCGAATGAAGTCCAGCGCGGTGTCCGGCGGCAGGCGGCGTAGCAGGTCAGCCGCAAAGACCACGGCTCCGCCCAGCACCGGCACAGCCGTGACGGAGCGCCCGGCGAGCCGCGGCCTCAACCTGGCCGCCAGTGCGTCCAAGCCCCGCGAAATCGCAGCTTCGTCGAGCAGCGTTCGCTGCTCCCAATCCTCGAGCCGGGTCATTTGTTCATTGTAGGCGTTGAATCCGGCCGCGCACCGCTGCAAAGTGGCGGCCACAGGCACCCCGGCCTCCGGTCACCTCCCCCCCAGACCGCTCTTCTTGAACGCCCAAGCACAGATCCGTGTGTTGATCGTCGAAGACGATCCCGACCAAGCGCGCCTACTCCTTTATGGCCTCACCAAGGAAGGCTTTCTCGCCGCGGTGGTCGAGAGTGCGACGAGCGCGCTGCTCCGCCTCAAGCAGGAGATCTTCGACGTCGTCTTGAGTGATCTCAACATGCCGGGCATCCGCGGGGACGAGTTCCTGCGCCGCCTGCGCAACGATCACCCGTCGGTCGCCTTCGCGATGTACACCGGCGAAACGCAGGACGTGAGCGCCGCGGTCAACGCCTTCAGGAACGGCATCGACGACTACCTCACCAAGCCGATGTCCACGAAGGAATTGGCAAAGGCGCTGGTCGGCGCGGTCCACAACCGGCAGCGTGAGTTGTTCATGGAGCGCCAACTTCGGATGGCGCGCCACGGCCAATTCGAGGCGGTTTACCGCACCCAACGCGCCTTGGTGCGCGCGATGGAAACCAAGGACATGTACACCCGCCATCACTCCGTCAAGGTGGCCTATTGCACGGTCCTGATGGCGCGCGAGATGGGACTCGATCGGCCGCGCATGCGCACATTCAAGGTGGCGGCGCTGTTGCACGACATTGGCAAAATCGGCGTGCCGCTCACGGTGCTGCACAAGGAGGGCGCGCTCGACGACAAGGAGTGGGAAATCATCAAGAAGCACACGACCGATGGCGCGCACATCGTCGAGCCGCTCAAGAAATACCTGCCCGAAGTCGTAAGCATCGTGCGCCACGAGCATGAGCGCTGGGACGGCACCGGATACCCGGACGGAATCGGCAAGCTCGACATTCCGCTCGCATCGCGCCTGATCATGATCGCCGATACTTACGACGCGATTTGTTCCGACCGCGCCTATCGCAAGGCGCAGTCGCCCGAGGTCGCGGCCGAAGTGATCCGCGCCGGAGCCGGCACGCAGTTCGATCCAGACTTGGTTCCGATCTTCGAACGCAGTTACCACCAGTTCCCCAAACCCGAGCTCGGCGCCGAAGCCGTCTTGGAGCGGGAACGGGAAGCCGGCGGATGATTCGGGCGGGCGCGGCGCTGCTCGTCGTGCTGGCAGGAGGTGGCGTAGCGGGAGAATCCGCCCATCCGGCGGCATTCTCGCGCTTGACGGTGCGGGTCGAGGCCGACGTCATCCGGCTCGAGTTGCGCATGCAGGAACTCACGCTTCGTGAAGTGCCGCGCTGGTGGCTCGACACGGACAACGACCGGTATTACTCCACGCTCGAGATCGAACGCCAATGGCCGCAGGTCGCCGCCTTGCTCGAAGAGAAGGTGTGGTTCGAGCTGGACGGCGTTCAGCGCACGCCGGCTTGGACCCTGAGTTCTTTCGAGGAATTGGGCGAGCCCCTCCAGGACGGCGGCAGCCACTTCGAATTCTTGGTGGTGGAAGCGAGCATGCCGCGGCCCGCGGATCCGAGCAGTCTCTCGGTGCACTCGGATCTCTTTCTCGAGGACGGCAATCCCGGGCACCGCATGCACGTGCTCGTAGAAGGAATCTGGGATCAGCCCGCGCAGACCTTGCTCGACTACACGGATCGCGATTGGCGCTTCGAGTTCCCGTCCACCGGCGACGTGCTGCTCAAGTACGGCCGGCTCGGATTCGAGCACGTTCTGATCGGCTGGGACCATCTCGCCTTTCTTGCGGCCTTGCTTCTCGGTGTGGCCGGATTCGGCGCGCTGCTCGGCGCGATCACAGCGTTCACGCTCGCCCACTCGCTGACGCTGGCCTTGGCGGCCTTCGGAGTCCTCCGTCTTCCCGCTGGTGCGGTCGAACCCGCGATCGCGTGGAGCGTGCTGCTCGTGGCCTTGCTCCACCTGCGACTCGGACCCACGCGCGCGCGCGCCTGGATTCCCGCCTTCGGCTTCGGCCTCTTGCACGGCCTCGGATTCGCGGGGGTGCTCGGCGACATCGGACTGCCGCGCACTGCGGAAGTCAGCGGACTACTCGGCTTCAACCTCGGCGTCGAAGCCGGACAACTCGCCTTCGTGCTGCCGCTGGTGCTGCTCGCCGTGGGCGCGCGACGCGTGCTTCCGAGCGCGTGGCCTGCCCTGCGCTCCGGCTGCGGCCTGATCGTCCTGGCTTTCGCGCTGTTCTTGACCGGCGGTGCGGTGCGCGACTGGTGGCTTCCGCTGACCTCGCTCGGACCGAACTGGGCGGCGCTGCTGCTCGGCGCCGGGGCCGCCGCGATGATCGCCGTGCCCACGGCGAGACTGATCCGCGCCGGGCCAGCATCACCACCCCTGCGAGCCCTCGTCGCCCAGGCCGCGCTGCTGGTGGCGTGCTACGCAGCCGGTTCTTGGCTCTCCGGCTTGCGCGGCTGACGCGGGGCCTCGGATGCGGGATAATGCCGCAGTGGAGCGTACGCCCGCTCGCGTTCAGCGTCTGGTTCGCCTCCAGCGGAGTGACGCGCAATTCCTGCAGCTCGCCGAAGGCGAGCTTGACGGGGATTCGACGGCAGCGCCGCGCACCCTGCAAATGGTGATCGGACGCGCGTCGGCGGATGAAATCGAGCGCTGCCTGCTCGGCGGGCGCGAAGACCGGCCGATGACCCACAAATTGTTCCAAGACGCACTGCGCGCGCTCGGCGCGCGGGTCATCGAATTGGAGATCCACGCGTTGAAGAGTGAAACTTACTTCGCCGAGTTGCGACTCGACCAGGGCGGCAAGCGCATCGCGCTCGACTGCCGGCCGAGCGATGGAATCGCGCTGGCGCTGCGCGCGCAAGCCCCGGTATTCGTCGCGGAGGACGTGTGGCAAGCGGCGGCGAAGGACAAGTGACTCCGGTGTCTCGAGACCGGAGCGGAG
>JAQBVK010000225.1 GCA_027623585.1 Planctomycetota bacterium | reverse complement strand
GTGAAGCTGGAGCCCCGCCGGCGTTGCTGATCTTGGGAGAGGAAGGTCACGGGGTGCCGATGGCACTCGCGGAGCTCTGCGATGCGCGGGTGGCGGTGCCGCTGGCGCGTGGTGTCGAATCTCTCAACGTGGCGACCGCCGGTGCGGTGCTGGCTTGGGAATTGTTCGCGCGCGAGGAACCTGCGTGAGTGACTTGTTCGGCGAAGCGGCGATGCCAACGCGTCCTGCGCCGCGCGCCGATGCGCCCTTGGCCGAGCGGATGCGGCCGATCTCGCCCGACGAGATCGTCGGGCAGGCGCAGTTGCTCGGATCCGGCGGCGCGTTGCGTGCGGCGCTTGCGGGTGGCGAAATCGGATCGATGGTGCTGTGGGGACCTCCCGGCACCGGCAAGACCACGATCGCGCAGCTGCTCGCCGCGCGCGCCGACCTCGAGTTCGTGACCTTCTCGGCGGTGCTCTCGGGAATCAAGGAAGTGCGTGAGTCGATGGAGCGTGCGCGTCGGCTGCGACAAGCCTCCGGACGGCGCACCTTGCTGTTCGTGGACGAGATCCACCGCTTCAACAAGGCGCAACAGGACGCCTTCCTACCCTTCGTCGAGCGCGGCGACGTGGTCTTGGTCGGCGCGACCACCGAGAATCCGTCCTTCGAAGTGGTGGGACCGTTGATTTCGCGCGTCAGCGTGCACGTGCTGCAACCCTTGTCGGAGGAGGATCTCACGCGCCTGCTGCGGCGCGCTCTCGAAGATCGCGAGCGCGGCCTCGGCGCCCGCGAGTTGGGCGCGCGTGATGAACAATTGCTGGCGCTCGCGCGCTACGCCAGCGGCGACGCGCGACGAGCGCTCGGCGCCCTGGAGGCCGCGGCGCGGCTCTGTGACGTGCGGCAGCCGCTCTCCGACGCCGCCATCCAACAAGCGATTTCCGGCCGCGCCCTGCTCTACGACAAGGCCGGCGATCAGCATTACGACCTGATCAGCGCCTTGCACAAATCGGTGCGCAATTCTGACCCCGACGCAGCGCTGTACTGGCTCGCGCGCATGATCGAGTCGGGCGAAGATCCGCTCTATCTCGCTCGCCGCATGGTGCGGATGGCGGCCGAGGACGTCGGGCTCGCGGATCCGGCGGCGCTGCGCCTGGCGATCGCGGCGCGCGACGCCTTTCATTTTCTCGGCCATCCCGAAGGCGATCTCGCCTTGGCGGAACTCGCCGTCTATCTGGCGCTGGCGCCGAAGTCGAACGCGCTCTACAAGGCTTGGGGCGCGGTCGTGGCGGAAGTGCGCGCCGGCACCGCGCATCCGGTGCCTCAGCAACTGCGCAACGCGCCGACCTCATTGATGAAGGAATTGGGGTGGGGTAAGGGCTATGAGTACGCCCACGATGCTCCGGACGCGGTGACCGCGATGGACTGCCTTCCCGACGCCTTACGCGGCCGCAGTTTCTATCGCCCGACCGAGCGCGGATTGGAAGCGCGCATCCGCGAACGGCTCGCCGAACTCCGCGCGGCGATCGAGAGTCGGCGTGGCAAGGGCTAGCAGTCGCTAGCGCACGCCATAGATCAGGGCCGTGCCATGCGGATGCCGCACCCGGCGCTCGGGTCGGCGGTCGAACAGCAGATCGTGCCCGACTTCGCGGAAGCCGCAGGCGCGCAGCGTGGCCGCCCACTCCGCGCCGGAGCGCCGATCAAGCGCGAGGCCGAGTTCTTCGGGCCACCCCGCGGAGGCGGGGTTGTCGGCGTGATAGTCCACGCCGATCCACACCGCGCTGCCCGGCGCCAGCACCCGCAGAATCTCATGCAGGCCGGCTTCGGGCTCGGGCCAGTAGTACAAGGATTCCATGCTGACGACGCCGCTGAACTCGGCGTCGGCGTAGGGCAGCGCGTCCGCCGCGGCCACCGCGAAGGAGCACCGTGCGTCTTCGCTGCGCGAGCGGGCGCTGGCGATCATCGCCGGCGAGAGATCACAACCGGCGACGCTGCCCTGAGCGTCCAGTCGCGCGGCGAGCCGCCGCACCGTCCAACCGGTGCCGCAGCCGAGGTCGAGCAGGCGCGAGTCCGCCGCGAACCGTGCGCGGTCGAGCATCTGCTCGACGACGTCGCCGTGGCCGAGTTCCATGCCTTCGGCCTGACCCGAGGCCAACCAGTCACCGAACAGATGTGCTGCTTCGAGGCTCATGATTATGCGAAACGATGGTGGTGCTCGAGCGATCCGCCGACCGACGCGAGAGCTCCGCGCACGCCGAAGGATCGCAACGCGTAGCCGCGGCTCGCGGCTTCCTGGTGGACTTCTTCTATCGACGCGACCGGCAGGCCGAAGAAGACCATCTGGCCTTCGGGCCGTAGCCGCCGTACGAACGGTTCAAATGCTTCCCAAGAGGAAGGCACCGTGCCGTCGCAACCGATCAACGCCCAGTGATGAAAGGCGCCGTCGGGCACGTCGTCGACGCGGCGATGCAGGGTCCACTTGCCGCTGGCGCCGATGGCGGAGGCGAGCGCCGCGAAGGGTTCTTCGTCCTCAGGGTGACCGACCAGATCGACGATTCCGAAGCCGAGCCGCAACGCGGCCAATGCCGACAAGGCGCAACCCGCCCCGGCACCGAGGAAGCCGAGTTGCCGGCGCGCGCGCTCGGGCAGATCGGCGAGCGGGGCCAGCGCTTGCACGCCGAGCAGTCCGCCCGCATTCGTCCACTCGCTGCAGCGCTGCGGCGCGGGCGCGAGATCGATCAACAGGTCCCGCGGATTCGGCTGGTCCTCGGCGCGCGCGCGCAGGAAGAAATCACCCAGGCGCACCGGTCCGCCCGCGAAGAGGTCCATGGCCTCAGGATAGCGAGTCCGGATCCTGCTCCGCGACGGCGCCGCTCGCGTTCCAGTCGGCGTCGAGGCCGCGCCGGCTCAGATCGGCGAGCAGGTCCATGTGAGCGAATACGGCGCGGAAGCATTCGGCGGTGGAAGCGACCATCTGATTCGGTTCCTGCCATTCTTCCGGGCCGCGCGGCAGTTCGGCCAAGAAGTCCGCGTGCCGCCGCTCGAGCGCGCGCCGATCGAGCAGGAAGATCGCGCCGCGATCTTTTTCCGAACGCAGCAAGCGCCCGCAGCCTTGCCGGAACATCGACAACGCCTGAGGCAGGTAGATGCGGTTGCGCTGCTGCGCGCGCCCCATGCGCGCCATCTGCGCGTAGACGTAGGGATCGAGCGGTCCGTAGGGAAGCTTGGGGATCACCACGTACTCGCAGGTCTCGCCGGGAAAGTCGACGCCGTACCAGAAGGTGTCGAGACCGAGCAGCACGCTATCGGTCTGGCGCCGAAACAGCGGCATGATCTCCTCCTTGCGCAGGCCCGGCATGCCCTGCCAGTAGAACGGCAGTCCGAGCGCGCGGAAGCGCGGCGCGAGGCGTTCGCCGACGCGCTGCAGTACCAGCCGGTTGGTGAAGAGTCCGAGCGTGCGACCGCGCGTGCGTTCGGCCAAGAACAACAACACGCGTTCGACGTACTCCAGCCAGATCTCGTGACCCGGTCCCGATGCCGCGTAGGTCGGAGCGTCCTCGGGCACGCACACCATGGCACGCTTCGGATCGAAGGTGGGGGTGCCTGCGAAGGTCGCGACTTCGCGCCCGGCGCGATCGATGCGCTCTTCTTCGGCGATGTCGAGGCCAAGATAGCCCTTCATCGCCTGGAAGCCGCCGCGCAAGCGCGTGGTCGCGGAAACGTAAACCGCAGCGTGCAGCGCCGGATGGAACACGCGGCCGAGCCACTCTTGCGGCAGCAACCACTTGAGCGCGAGCAAGGGACGGCGCCGGCGCTCGAAATCGGCCTCGAAGAGCAGATCCGTGCTGAAGTCGGCGCCTTCGTCTTCGCCGCCGATCCACAGGCCGAGACCTTCGCGCCAGTGCGCAAGCGGCCCGAGCGGGCGCCGCAAGATCCAGCGCAAGCGTTCGGCCGCGCGTTGCGGCACGTCGCCGAGTTCCTCCACGCAGGTGCGCAGCGCGGAATCCAGCTCGTCCACCGAATCGCGCAGCGCGATCAACGCGGTCGCGAGCGCTTCACCGCGGCCGTCTTGCAGGAACTCGTGCAAGAGAAAGGGCTCCTCTTCTCGTCCGACATCGGGCCTGCGCTCTTCTCGGTAACTCGCGAAGCCCCGCAGCTCGCGGGTGACGGACACGGTCGCAGCGTCGAGCGTCCCGGAGGATGCAAGGGCGGCCTCTGCGGCCGTGAGCAATCGTTCCGGAAGATCGCCCGGCGCGAGCGCCTGGATCAGGCGCGAGAGCCGCGCGAAGGGCGCCGCGTCTCGGCCGCGCCCGCGTTGCAAGCCTTCCACCAAAGCCGCAACTTCGTCGAGCTCGATGTCGTAGGAGCGCACCGAGAGCGTGACTTCG
>JAQBVK010000224.1 GCA_027623585.1 Planctomycetota bacterium | reverse complement strand
AACTACGTGCAGAGCAACGACCAAGGCACTGACCTGGGACGCCTCCGCAGCACCAACGACGGCCACATGGACGAAGTGCACGGATGGCGTAACGAGTACGGCGCGGACTACGTGAGCCTGTTCATCTCCGGCTACGGCACCGGCATCGCCTACGTGATGCGCACCGAGAGCGCCGCCTTCGCCGCCGACGCCTTCAACGTCTGCCGCGACACCTACGCCGCCGTCAACTACACCCTGGCGCACGAGCTCGGCCACAACATGGGCTGCGAGCACGATCTCGCCAACGGCAGCAACAGCCCGCTCTTCCCGTACGCGTACGGCTGGATCAACGCGGCGCAGACTTACCGCACCGTGATGGCCTATCCGCCGGGCACGCGCGTGCTGCTGTTCTCCAATCCGGCCAAGACCGCGCCCAACGGCCAGATCATGGGCAACGCGGCGACCGCCGACAACCACCGCACGATGAACGAAACGGTGGACACCACCGCCGCGTTCCGTCCGGCGAAGGAGTCCGGCCATTCGCTCACTACCCTGTTCGCCTCGAACAACGGCTTCGCCGGCAACATGTTCGACATCAAGCCGAAGACCGACATCGAGCTCAACTCGATGTACATCAACACCGCGTCCCTGGCCGCGGTGACGGTGGACGTCTGGTGGCGCAACGGCAGCTATGAGTTGTTCACCGGCACCTCGTCCGGCTGGACCCTGCTCGGTAGCTTCAGCGGCACCGGCCAGGGCACCGACAACCAGACCCTGATCAGCCTCTCGAGCGCTCCTGAGAAGGTGTTCGAAGCCGGCAACACCTACGGCATCTACGTAGATCTCACCAGCTACGCCTCTGGTGCAGGCCTGCGCTACACCAACGGCGACGCCGCGTACGAGAACGGCTTCCTGCGCATCGAGGGCGGCGTCGGCAAGGACGCCAGCGGCTTCACCGGCAGCACCATCCAGGACCGGATGTGGAACGGCCGTTTCCTCTACAGCACGCCGGAGGGCACCGACACGATCTCCACGACCTTCGCCGCCGGCAACGGCTTCGCCGGCAACATGTTCAACGTTTTCGCGAAGGACGACGTGCGCATTCACGGCTTCAGCGTTTCGGTCGGAGGCGCCGGGCTGGGCGACACCATCGCGGTGGACGTCTACAAGAAGAGTGGTTCCTACGTCGGATCCGAGTCCGACATGTGGGATTGGGATTACGTCGGCACCGACTACCGTAGCGCCGGACCGTTTATCGGCACCAGCGTGCAGATCGAAGTCGGCGGCATCGACCTGAGCGCCGGCACGACGACCGCCTTCTACCTGCACTTGGCGTCCTACGACCTCGGCCACTCGTTGAACTACACCAACGGGACCAACGTCTACGAGAACGCTGACCTGCGCATCAACACCGGCGTCGGCAAGGGTGATGCCATCTTCACCGGCTCGACCTTCTCGTCTCGCACCTGGAACGGAACGATCTACTACACGGTGGATCGCATCCGACTCGCCGTGTCGAACATGATCGCCGGTCAGAACGCCCTGATCGCGCTGACCAACGGAACTCCGTTCGGCACCGCCATCGTCGTGTGGTCGAGGACTGGCGGCGGTCCGACCTCTTCGGCCTACGGCAACCTGTTCGTCGACCCCGGCTACAAGACCCTGGGACCGATCGGGCTGAACGTGGTCGGCGCAGCCAACCTCACGCCCTTTATCAAGCCGGCCTTTGCGGGTCGGCAGATCTGGATGCAGGCGGTGCTGATCTCCGCTTCGGAACCGAGCAATCCGATCACCTTCGTGATCCAGTAGCGTTTGAGGAGTGATCCGACGGACGCCTAAACGGCGTCATCGAGGGCCGCGATGCCTGGCATTTCGCGGCCCTCGAGCATTTCCAGGAAGGCACCGCCACCGGTGCTGACGTGGGTGATGCGGTCGGCCACGCCGGCCTGCATCACCGCGGCCACGCTGTCGCCGCCGCCGACGACGCTGGCGCAATCGGAGGCGGAGAGCGCGTGCGCCACCGCGAGCGTGCCCGCGGCGAAGGGTTTCATTTCGAAGACGCCCATCGGACCGTTCCAGACCACGGTCCGCGCCTCCTTCAGCTTCTCCGCGTAGGCCGCGCGCGATTTCGGCCCGAGGTCGAGACCCAACCATCCTTCGGGCACGCCGCCTTCACTGACCTGCGTCGCGGCGTCGGCAGCGAAACGATCGGCGCAGACGTGGTCGTTCGGCAGCAGCAGCGGCACGCCCCGCGCCGCCGCCGCGGCAATGATCTCGCGCGCGGTGTCGAGACGATCGTCTTCACACAGGCTCGCGCCGATGGTTTCGCCCATCGCCTTCAAGAAGGTGTATGCCATGCCGCCGCCGATCAAGAGCGCGTCGACCTTGCTCACCAGATGCTGGAGCACCAGGATCTTGTCGCTGACCTTGGCTCCGCCGATCACAGCCATCAGCGGGCGTTCCGGCGCGTCCATCACGAGGTGAAAGGCCCGGATTTCCTTCTCGAGCAGCAAGCCCGCGACCGCCGGCTTCATGACCGCCGGCACGCCCGCAGTGCTCGCGTGCGCGCGATGGCAGGTGCCGAAGGCGTCCTGCACGAAGACTTCGCCGAAGTCGGCGAGGGCGCGCGCAAGACCCGGGTCGTTCTTGGTCTCGCCGGGCTCGAAGCGCAGGTTCTCGAGCAGCAGCACCTGGCCCGGCTGCAGCGCCGCCGCCGCGGCCTGCGCCTCGGGACCGACGACGTCGCGCACCGCGATCACCGTGACGCGAGGCAGCAGCGAGCGCAGCCGCTCCGCGACCGGCGCCATGCGCAACTCTTCCTTCACTTCACCCTTCGGCCGGCCGAGGTGCGAAGCCAGCACGCAAGACGCGCCCGCCGCGAGCACCTGCTTGATGGTCGGGATCGCGCCGCGGATGCGGGTGTCGTCGCCGACCGCGCCGCTCTTGACCGGCACGTTGAAGTCCACGCGCACGAAGACGCGCTTACCGCGCAGCGCGGCTTCGGACAGCGATGCGAGCGCGGCCTTGCTCATGGCGTCGCAGCTAGGAGGCGTAGCCCAGCGCGTGGGTCTTGGCGACCAAGTCCACCACGCGGTTGCTGTAGCCCCACTCGTTGTCGTACCAGGACACCACCTTCACCATGCGCCCGTCCATGACCATCGTGCTCTGGGCGTCGAAGATCGAGGAGTGCGGATCGCCGACGATGTCGGAGGAGACGATCGGATCCTCGGTGTAGCAGAGGATGCCTTTGAGCGGGCCGGAGGCGGCGGCCGCTTTCATCGCGGCGTTGATCGACTCGATGCTGGCGTCCTTGGCGAGCATCGCGGTGAGGTCCACCACCGAGCCGCAGGGGATCGGCACGCGCAGAGAGAATCCGTCGAGCTTGCCCTTCAGCGCCGGCAGGATCTTGCCGACGGCGCGCGCCGCGCCGGTGGTGGTCGGAATGATGTTCAGCGCCGCCGCCCGCGCGCGCCGCAGATCCTTGTGCGGCAGATCCAGCACCTGTTGGTCGTTGGTGTAGGCGTGCACCGTGTTCATCAGGCCACGCTCGATGCCGAAGGAATCGTGCAGCACCTTGGCGATGGGAGCGAGGCAGTTCGTCGTGCACGAGGCGTTGCTGACGATCTTGTGTTCCTTCTTGAGGATCTCATCGTTCACGCCGAGCACCACCATCGCGTCGATCTCGTCCTTCGGCGGCACGGTCAGGATGACGCGCTTGGCGCCGGCCGTCAGGTGCTTGGTGCAGGCCTCGCGGCTGGTGAAGATGCCGGTGCTCTCGATCACCACGTCCACTTTGTTCGCGCTCCACGGCAACTCGGCGGGATCCTTGACCGCCAAGACCTGGATCTTCCGGCCATCCACGACGATGCCGTCGGCGGCGGCCTCCACCTTGCCGGCGAAGCGTCCCGCGACGCTGTCGTACTTCAGCAGGTGCGCGAGCGTGGCCGGATCGGTGAGGTCGTTGAGGGCGACGACATCGAACTCCGCGCCACGGGCGTGGAGGATCCGGAAGACGTTGCGGCCGATGCGGCCGAAACCATTGATGGCGATGCGGATGGCCATGAGGGCGAAGATTGTAAGGTCGTGGAGGTGCCGCTGTCAGCCGCCGCCGACGCTTTGCGCGCGCTCGCTCCGTGGCCCGTAGGGCCGGAGGGTGCGGCAGCGCCCGTTCTACTCGCCTGTTCAGGCGGCGCGGATTCCACTTTTCTCGCGCTGGCGTGGCGGGAAAGCGCGGGACTTCCGCCTGCGATCACCGTGGTGGTCGATCACGGACACCGGGAGGGTTCAGCGGAGGATGCTGAAAAGGCGCGGACACGGCTGAGACTGCTTGGCCTCGACGCGGAGGTCGCGCGCGCTGATCCGCCGGCGGCGGCTGGCGCGAACGAGGAAGCCCTGCGCGGGGTGCGCT
>JAQBVK010000223.1 GCA_027623585.1 Planctomycetota bacterium | reverse complement strand
GCTGAGCAGGCCGTGCGTCGCCGACTCCAAGATCTGTCCGCCGATGGGCGCTGACCACCACAACTTGTGGCGCTACGACAGATAGGTTTGCAAACAGAATTCTCGCTAGATATCGTATCTGCGGAGGTCAAAAGGAATGGGCAAACTGGAGAGGCAAATCATGATTGGCGCCTTGGCGCTGGTGGGAATTCTGGTCGCGGTGGTCATCCTCAAGGGACTGGCTCCGCGCGATGACGGGACCGGTGCAGACCGGTCTGGGCTCGGTTCTGGAACCCCGTTGATCCTGGAGGGAGGCTTGCCCCCCGATCCGGGGCCGCTGGCCTCGGAGCCGCCGGCTCAGCCGGAGCCGTGGATCGATCTCGGCCTGTTGAGCCAAGATGCAGATTCCAGTTCTCTGATCTCGCTCGACGGCGAGTTCGACGGCACGCCGACGCCGCCAGCCCAGGAGACGCCTCCGGTGGTGCCGGCGAACAAGGGTGAGTACACGATCCGCAAACAGGACACTCTTGGTCACATCGCGCAGCGGGAACTTGGCAGCGCGCGCCGTGCCAAGGAGATCATGGATCTGAATCCAGGACTCGACGAGTTCAATCTCTTGCCCGGCACTGTGATCAAGTTGCCGCAGGGCGGCGCCGCGCTGGTGAAGGGCGAGGCGGTTCCTGCCGTGGTTGCCGACGCGCAGTTCCAAGTCCATACCGTCGTCAACGGCGACTCCTTGTGGGCTCTCGCTGATCGCTACCTCCACGACGGCAATCGTTTCCGCGAGATCGTGGCAGCGAATCTGAGCGTGCTGAAGAGCGAGAGCTCGGTGCTGCCGCTGGGCGCGAAACTGCGCATTCCTAAGCAGTAGGCGCGTGCCCTGGTCCGAGCAGCACAGCGGTGAACTGCCGCGGCTGCTGCTCGGCATGCAGAGTGGCACTTCGGCCGACGGCGTCGATCTTGCGCTCGTGCGCGTGAGCGGCCGCGGCGCGGCGCGCGAGGCGGAAGTGCTGAACGGCGCGCGCGCGCCGATGCCGGCGGCCCTGCAGCAACGCGCGCGCGCTTCGAGTGCTTGGACCCTCGCGCAGTTCGCCGAGGCAGATCAAGCCTTTGGTGAGCATTTCGGACGCTGCGCGAGCGACTTTCTGCGCAGCCTGAACGTGGCGGCTGAGACCCTCGCAGCGATCGGTAGCCATGGCCAGACCGTGTTTCACCATGACGGCAATCCGCGCGAAGGCAGCGTACAGATCGGTGCGGCGGCGCGAATTGCGCGCGCGACGGGCGTGGCCGTAGTGAATGATTTCCGTGCTGCGGATCTCGCCGCCGGAGGGCAGGGTGCGCCGATCTCTCCCTTCGCGGATTGGGTCCTGCATCGCAGCGCCGCACCCTCGCTGGTGGTGCTCAACTTGGGTGGCATCGCCAACCTCACGCTGCTGCGTGGAGACGCGCCGCCGGCTGCGGGGGATTGCGGGCCTGCCAACGGTCCGCTCGACGCGCTCACGCAACAAGAGGCTGGAACTGCCTACGACCTTGACGGGCGGCTCGCCGCGAGCGGCCAGGTGCTGCCGGAGTTGGCCGCTGAGTTGCGCGCGGATCCGTTTTTCTCGAGGCCCTGGCCCCGCAGCACGGGTGTGGAGCGCTTTGGCCCCGGCTTGGCCCGGAGTTTGCGCGCGCGACTGCCGAAGGCGCGGCTCGAGGACCTGCTCGCGAGCTTGGTGGATCTCGCCGCTCATGGCGTTGCTTCCGCGTTAGGCGCACTCGAGGTGGGATCGCAAGTGCCGGTCTACCTCTGCGGGGGGGGAGCGGAGAATCCCACCCTCTGCCGGGCCATCGGGCAGGCGATCGGTCCGGGCCGCCTCCGCCGCTACGCCGAGTTGGCTCCTCCTGGGGATCTGCGCGGAGATGGTGGTCTGCGTGAGGCGGTTGCTTTCGCTCTGCTGGCCGACGCCTTCCTTGCCCGGGAGGCTACGTGCTGGCCGTCGACCACCGGATGCGAGGCTCCATCGGTGCTGGGCGCCTTGACGCCAGCGCCTCCCAGGCCTGCCGATCGGGGTTCGGATCCGAGCGAGCGGCCGCTCCTTTCTTGACCCTCCCTTGGTCGCTCCTATCATGTTGCCTCCCAGCTCAGGCCCGCTATTCGGCGGAGCCCTGTTCCTGGGCTTGGACCCTGAATCGCAGCACCCCATGAGTCTCCCTCGTTGCTGGGCCGGGCGCGGCCTTCTCGCCGCCCTATTCCTCGTTCTCGGGACCGCTTCGGCGGCCGCACAGGACGTCCAATCCCTTTTTGATAAGGGCATGACCGCGTATCGCGAGGGCAACTACGACGAGGCGCGGAGCATGTTCCGCCAAGTCGTCGCCGCCAATCCGGGACACGCTGACGCAGTCGCTCTGCTCGGTGAGAGCGAAGACGCGCTCCTCGAGTTGCTCGTCGCCGGCGGCGAGTTCGAGACCTTCGCGAAGGAAATTCTTTCGAGCGCCTCCACCGGAACCCGCGAAGCCATGCGCGACGCGGACGCCGCGGCGCAGGATTGCGAAGCGGTCTTCTCCGAGGACCTCAATACGCGCAACGAGGCGATCTTCGCCTTGGGAATGAAATACGGGCCGTTCGCGGCGCCGCCGCTGGTGGCCGCGCTCGCCGACAGCAAAGAGAGTCGCCGCCTCGCCGCGATCTACGCGCTCTCGCGCATGGGATCGCGCGTGGTGCTGCCGCTGATGGCAGCCTCGCACTCCTCCAATCCGCAGGTGCGCATGGGTGTGTTGCACGCGATGAACGCGCTGGGTGACCTGCGCAACGAAGCGCGCATCGCGGACATGGCCGAGAACGACGCGGACGGCACGGTTCGCTCGCTCGCCGCCGCGATTCGCGGTAGCTCTGCCTCTCCGGCCGAGCAGCACGCTGATCAGGCCCACGCCTGGTTCAAGGGCCAGGGCGGTCTTGGCCTCTCGACGGTCGAGAACTACGGGGTTCTGTGGACGATCGAGGGCAGCCGTCTGACTCCCTACGATGTCCCGACCTCAGTGGTTGCTTTCGAACTCGCGAAGCACCACTTGATCCGAGCCCAAGAATTAGGCAACGGTGAAGCAGCGATGGCGCTCGCCGTGTGCTACGCCGCGGAAGTCGCGGCGCTCGGTGGCGTGGGTGCCTCGGGTACTGATGTGGACGCGCAGACCGCCGCACAGAAGAACGCACTGCTCACCATTCCGCACGCTGCGATCAACGACGGCCTGCACTGGGCGCTCGACAACGGCCTCACGATGGTCGCCGAAGCGCTGATCGAGGCGCTCGACGGATCGGGCGGCCGGGATTGGTCGGGCTTGCGCGCGGCACTGAGTTCGGGACAGACCGGCCCGCGCGTGGCGGCGGCGATCGCGCTTGCGGGGCAAGACGTGTTCGACAGCGCCGTGATCTCCGCGCTAGCGGAAGCGGTGGGTTACGAGGCGATTCGCGTCGTCCACATCATTGACGGCGATCCGAAACGCGCGGCTGCCCTCGCGGCGGCGTTAAACGACGCGGGCGTGACTGCGGTCGTGGCCAGTGGCGGTGGTGAAGGAATCGCGAACATGCGCATGGCGCTCATGGTCGACGCCTTCGTGATCTCGGATCCGCTGCCGGACTCCTACGCCCGCAGGGTCGTGGAGATGGTGCGAGGGGACTCGCGCTTCGGAGAGGCGCCCGTGTTCGTGCTCGGCAATGCCGATACATCCATCGAGAACGCCGAGGTCGTGGAGTCCGTCGACGCCGCAACCGTGGTCGCTGCCTTCGCCGAACTCGACACCGAGCGCGAGCGCTATGAGAGCACGGCCGCCGCGGCAGCGATGGGACTTTCGTACGCCGCCTACAACGGCAAGGCCGGCGCTGCCGTGTCCGCGTTGGAAGTTGCCGCTGGACGCACGGACGTGGTTGCGATTCCCGCTCTCTGGGCGCTCGGCCGGATTGGCAGCGCTTCGTCTGCCACGGTGATCCAGAACGTGGTCGCCGACACGGGTCGCAGCAGCGATGTGCGAGTGGCCGCCGCCGATGCCGCCGCCGAGCTCCACCGTCGCGGTGGCGGAGCACTCGACGCGCAAGTCTTCCAGGCTGCGATGTTGGAAGGTGATGCTGCGCTTGCCTCCGCGTGCGCGCGCGTGCTGGGTGTGATTGGCGCCGGGCATCTTTCGGCCAGCGTCGCGATGCAGTAGAATCCTGGCCCCGAATGAGGCCCGGTGCCCCGCGGGGCGCTGGGCTTCTTCATTTGGGGCTGGCGATGGGTGGCGAAAGACGCCAGAGTAGCTCAGTCGGTAGAGCACCGCTTTCGTAAAGCGGCGGTCACGAGTTCGAATCTCGTCTCTGGCTCCACCACACGGAATCTGGCCCCCTTAGATGGTGTTGAGCGGCATGAGTTTCGGCCATCTCCACCGCAGGAGTCGGC
>JAQBVK010000222.1 GCA_027623585.1 Planctomycetota bacterium | reverse complement strand
CGACGAGCACGAGCCGATCCCCGTCGCCCCAGACGGCGAGCCGAAAGCAACGCCCGTGGCGAACACCGGTTCAACGTAGCCATCGGGCACCCCCTCGGCCCCGAACGAACGTGAATCGCGAGTGCCTCTCCGATACCGTCGCGCTTCAGCGTTGGCATCAGCAAGAGGTCGAATTGAGGAGGCGAGTCGCTTCGTTCTACTTCCCTGCTTGAGTCCAAGCGCACTGGAGGATATCCTCGGGCGTCCCACGTCAAGGATGACGCCAACGAGGAGTTGAAGTACATGCTCGATGCCCTTAAAGGTCTGGCCGGCGGCGGTAAGCACCAGAAGCGGCTTGAAGAGTTCCGAACTCTGATTGATAGCAGTCGGGAGGAACGGCTGGCCCTTAGAGAGGGTCTCGCAGCCTTAGCCGTGACAAGAGAGCTGATTGACAGTGCACGGGAAGAGCGGCGTGCCCTCAGCGGCGCGCTCAGGCAGGCCATTGTCGGCACGACCAAGATGGTGGAGACGGGCAAGGCGCTGGAGTCTGCCGAAGCGAAAGCGAAGTCCAGCACCGCGAGCCTCGAAGTGCTGGCGAAGCGAATACAGGAACTGGAGCACCGCGCCGCCGCGCTCGGCGAAGGCGACCAGCGCGTCGAGGCCCTCGCCGAAACGACTGCGCTGGCGCAGCGGCAGGCGGCAAAGCTGAGCAGCCTGGACGGTGAGCTCGAAAGTTGCCGCCGGGAGGTGCAGCAGCTACGGTCACAAACGGGCGACACCGGGGCCAGCCTGGAAGCATTCAGGCGCGAGCTCGCCGCCCTGGAAGATGTCCGGAAGCAGTTTCAGCAGGCGCGAGGCGAGCTGAAAGAGCTTGAGCAGGGGGGAAATCAAGCCGTCGCCCTCCGCCTGGAACTGGATCAGATGCACGTCGTGGCGGGCCAGCTCGCCCAGGATTACAAGGAGATCCACGATACGGCACGCGAGGTACGGAAGGATTCCGCGGCCGCGGCCAGGATAGTCAGGGAGGTCAAGCGGAAACTGGACGTCCAGGCGGCGAGTCTCGATGTGGGGCTGAAGCAGGTGGTACGCGGCGAGAAAACGCTCACGCGCATCGACCAGATCGTTCAGAAGACCGAGGCCAAACTCGACGAGGCAGCGCGGCTGCGCGACGAGTTCGTGGGTGAGACGGCGCGCATGGAGAAGGACGGCCGCGCGCTCGTCGACCTCATGCGCACGTACATCGAGGGCCTGGCTGTCGAGAAGCAGGGGGTCGCGGCATTCGACGAGCGCCTGCGCGCGCTGCACGGCTCCGTCCATGACGCCGAGCGGCGGATGGACGCGCTGAGCGCCAGCGAACGGCAGTTGGAGTCCCTGTCGCCGCGGGCGGACGAATTGAGCGGCGCCTTCCAGGCCCTCACGAGGCGGGCGGACGAACTCGGGGAGAGACAGACCGGTCTGGACACCGCTCAGGAGCAGCTCGCGCGGGTGCAGGATCTGGCGTCGCAGGCGACCGCGCAATACGAGAGCCTCCGGCAACACCAGGCCGAGCTCGATCAGCACACCGCGCGCGTCACCGAGACCATCCGGTTCGTGGAGGTGTTCGAGGGGCGCCTCGACGCGCTTCAGACGACCGCGACGGAAACCGTCCAGACGCTGCTGAGCCAAACCGAGGAACTGGGCAGAAAGCAGGCCGGACTGGCCACCCTCTCTGAGCAGCTTGCGCGCGTGACCGAGCGCATTCAATTCGTCGAAATGCTCGAAGGCCGCCTCAATGCGCTGAATGCCGTCGCGTCGGACGTGGACCAAAAAGTCGTCGTCCACAGGGCCAGCCTCGAGGCGCTCAAGCACGAGCGCACCGCATTGGAAGAGTTTCGCCACGATCTCCAGCAGTCGCACTTCGAACTGAAACAGGTCACCCAGTCGGTGGATCAGGCCTTGGCTGCCCGCACCGAGCTGGAGGAGTTGGCCGAGTACGTGAACATACACGTCGAGCGAGGTGCGATCGAGAAGAAGGAGATCGAAGCATTCGATCAACGGCTGCTGGTGTTGCGGGGCTCCGTCCAGGATACCGAAGCGCGGATGAAAGCCCTCTCCACGCGGGAGTCGCAGTTGGCGTACCTGCCGCAGCGAGTCGAGGAGTTCAGCAGGATGTTCGAAGTGTTGATGAGCCAGGCCCACGAAATCGGCCAAAAACAAGCCGGCCTGGAAACGCTTCAGTCGGAGCTCGCCCGCGTCACCGAACCCATGCAATTCGTCGAAACCCTGGAAGGCCGACTCAATGCGCTGCACGCCGTCGCGGCAGAGGTGGATCAGAACCTCGCATCGCAGCTCAAGCACCGCCAGGAGCTCAGCCCCCGCAAGGCGTAGTGCCCGGCCGGCGAGCCGAACGCAACGCCCGCCTGGTCAGTCCTTGATTCCGTGTTCCCTCTGCTTCTGCAGCAGGGCCTTGTAACTGATCGTCAACGCTTCCGCCGCGCGCTCCTTGTTCCCGCGCGCATTCCTGAGCGCCTCTTCGAGCTTCAGGCGCTCGACCACGGCCGTGACACGCCGTACTGCCACCGTCATCGTCCCCGAGAGATCGATCTGCGCCAGCGGGTTGTCCGTTGCGGGCGCCACCGTGGCCTGGTCGCCTTCCACGTCGTCACGCTGGCCGGGACCGACCAGCCCACCCGGGGCCAGGCTCAGGTGGCGCGGCTGAATCGTGTCGTCGTCACAGAGGATGACCGCGCGCTCCATACAGTTCTGGAGTTCGCGCACGTTGCCCGGCCAGCCGTACGCCTGCAGCGCGTCAAGCGCCGCGGGCGAGACGAGCAGCGCCTGCTTGTTCTGATCGCGGCAGAACCGTTCAATGAAGTACCGCGTCAGGATCTGCACGTCGCCCGGACGCTCGCGCAGCGGCGGGATGGTGATCGGAAACACTGACAGGCGGAAGTAGAGATCCTCGCGGAACTGGCGCTCCGCCACACGCGCCTTGAGGTTGCGATTGGTGGCCGCGACGACGCGGGAGTCTACGTGTAATGTGCTTGTACTCCCCACACGCTCGAACTGCTTTTCCTCGATGGCGCGGAGGATCTTGGCCTGCAACCCGAGCGGTAGATCTCCAATCTCGTCCAGGAAGAGCGTTCCCAGGTGCGCCATCTCGAATCGTCCCTGCTTCCGCCCGACAGCCCCGGTGAAGGCGCCCTTTTCGTATCCGAACAGCTCCGATTCAAGCAGCCCCTCTGGAATGGCCGCGCAGTTGATGGCGACAAAGGGCCCGCCGGCCCTGGGACTGAGCGCGTGCAGTGCGCGCGCGAACAGTTCCTTGCCAGTACCGCTCTCCCCTTCGAGCAGCACGGTGGCGTCGGTGCCGGCAGCCCGGTGCAGCAGTTGCGTGACGCGCTGCAACTGCGGATCCTCGCCGATGATCCTGGGCGCACCGCGACGCTCGGCCAGTTCCTCCTTGAGCAGCACGTAGTCGGCAAGCATCCGGCGACGCGCAACCGCGCGTTCCACGATGAGCACCAGATGGTCGGGGTCGACGGGCTTAACGAGGAAGTCCATCGCGCCTTCCTTCATCGCCGTGACCGCATCCTGAATGCTGCCGTATGCGGCCATGACGACCACCTGCAGTTCCGGGTCGATCTCCCTGGCCGCACGCAGCACCCCGAACCCATCGCCGATCGGAAGCGTGAGGTCGGTCAGGACGACTGCCGGCCGAGACCGCCGCAGATGCTCAATCGCCTCAGGCTCGTCGCGTGCTTCGACCACGACATGCCCCTGCGCTTCGAGTGCCTGGCGCAGCATGGCTCGCAGCGTATCGGTGTCTTCGACGAGAAGGATCGGAAAGGACATGGGGGGATTAGTGATTTGTGATTCGCGAATCGCGAATCGCCGGCGTTTACCTGACCCAGCCAGCGGGGACTCCGGCGCGGCGGGCCTCCTCCTGGATGGCGGTCATCGTTTTCTGGTGCTGCTCGATTTCCTGCTTGACGCGATCCAGTTCCGTCAGCGCCTTCTGCCGGTCCGCGGCCACCACGCCACGCTGCGCCGGGTCGTCGCGGTTGACGAAATCAGCGGAGAGTACGTTGATGCGGCTCTGTAGCGCATCCGCGAAGATCTCGGCGCGTGACAGCGCGTCGCGTTCATCGGTGACACGCTTGCGCCAGTCAGCCTCGGTTCTCGGAGCCTCACCGAGCGCCGCAGCAGGATCGGTAGGCGTCGGAGTTTCTGCAGCCGGAGCCCCGGCGGATGGAGTGGGAGGCTCACCCGCAGGCACGGATGGTGCCGGCGCCGCCTCCGCCACCGGACCGGCTGAGGCCGGCTCGGGACGCAGCGCGTCGTTGGTATATACCTTGCCCGACGTCCTGATCGTCTTCCGGCGCGCCTCTTCCTGGCGCGCCACGTCGGCCAGCGACTGAGCCGAAGCGGCCGCGGCACAGACCAGAA
>JAQBVK010000221.1 GCA_027623585.1 Planctomycetota bacterium | reverse complement strand
GGACGGCATGCTGGTGCAGGGGCAATAGCGGCCGTTCGGGCGCTCAGCGCCGCACGCAGATTGCTCTCCAGCGAGCAAGCGCTTCGCCGACACCGGCTTCAACCCGTGCGCGGAGGGCTGCGGCTCGAAGTGGGATTCTCGATTCCCGAGTTTCGAGCCTGATCGGGCGTGCGTGTTACTGGATCGTCACCGGCACCCAATTGGTGAAGCTGCCGGTGCCGGGTCCGCTCGCGAAAGTGACCCGCGCCTGCAGGTAGCCGACGGTGCGGCCAGAGAGGTTCGGATCGTTCGGGATCGGGCGCGTCACCGTGCCGACGCCGGCCGGGCCGATGTTGCCGCCGCCGAAACTCGCGATCGGGCCGAGGAACAAATAACCGTACGGAGGCCGATGCGTCGGCGCCGGCGCGAGCGTCTTCGAGAACGCGTACTGGAACGCATCGCCCGGCGTGCCGGTCACCGAAATGAACGCGGTGCCGCCCGGCACCAAGTTACCGCCGAGCGCGATCGTCGGCACGCCGAGCGCTTCGATCGCCGCGCGCACGTGCGGGCGCGGACCGATCTGACCGCCGCTGCCCTGCGGCGTGCCGGTCGCGGTCATCAGCGCGCGCAGCACCAGCGGATCGAGGTCGCTGCCGAAGCACTCGCGATGGATGCCGTTGAGAATGATTCCGGCGCCGGTCACGATCGGCGTGGCGCTCGAGGTGCCGGAGAAAGCGGCGGTGTATTCCTGCGTCACGATCGGCGCGCCGTAGAGATCGCCGTAGCCGCTGGTCACGACGTTGTAGCCCCAACCATGTGCGTCGAGGCGCGTGCCGTAGTTCGAGAAACTTGCCTTGTTCAGCGACGCGCCGTCCGACGCGCCCACCATCACTGCGCCCGAGTCACGCACGTTGCGGTCGAAGGCGCCGCCGAACGCGGCTTGATCCAGATTCACGTTGCCGTTGCCGGCCGCCGCGAACACGTGCACGCCGTTGGCGGTGGCGGTTTGCACCGTCGCAAAGGTGGACGCCACGTACTCGCAGGGGAAAGGTCCGGGAGGGGTGCCGTAGCATTGGGCTTCGATCACGACCACGTCGCCGGGGCCGCAAGCGCCTGCCGCGTAAGCCACGGCGGTAGGAATGTTGTTGGCGTTGCCTTGGTGCGTGGACATCACGACGTCGGCCTGATGCACGAGGCCGAGCACGCCGCCGTCGTTGTCCTCGCCGACGAGTTCGCCGAGCACCGCCGTGCCGTGATCCCAGGGGTAGTAAGTCTGCGCGAGGCCGACGTAATTGCCTTGCGCCGCGTGCGCGATGTCTTCGTGGTCGTCGGTCCAGCCGGTTTCGACGTCGGCGATCAGCGTGCCTTCGCCGCGCCCGCCGCTGAAGGTGTTGCCGTAGTCGGCGTCCACGCCGAGCGGCGCGGCTTCACGGTAGTCCTGCTGCGCTTGGAAGTCGGGCGCGAGCAAGGGCGGCGCGGCGGGCGCCGCGGTGGGCGCACTCGCGTCCTCGACGCGGCCGAGCGGGTAGGCGATCTCGACGATCTCCTGCGCATTCAAGTAGTGAATGATCTCCGCGACACCGGCGCGATCCTCCGCCGGCAGCGTGACGCGGAAGAAGAGGTTGAGGTCGTGCAGCGTGCGACCGGAGCGCGCTTCGCCGGCGGCGCGCCACGCGTCGAGCCACTCCTCGGACTGCTCGAACACTCGCTCGCGCAGAGCGTCGCGATCGTCGAGGAAGGAGTTCAGCGCGTGCAGTGCGTCGTCCGGTTTCACCACGTGCCCGCCGCGCAGCCGCACGCCGGAGCCGTGGCGGAACTTCACTTCCAACACTCGCGGGTCGTGGTCGGATCCGAGAACGATGAGTTCCGGCTTGCCGCCCACCGGAACCAGGGCAGAGGGTTCCTGCGGTTGGCCGATTGAGGGCAGAGCGAGAGTGGCGAGGAAGGCGGTGAGGAGCATGGTGGTCGCGGCTTCAGGATGGGCCCTGCACCAATCTACGAGAAGGAGGGGGCAGCGGACGGCGGCGATCAGCACTTATATAATGGACTTTTAGAGGAATATTATCATGGAACTTGTCTATAATAATCCGATAAGAGGCTACCGTGGTAGAGTCATTACAGCCTGAAGCACTCGAACGAGAGCTTGGCCAGCATCTGCGTGCGCTGCGCCTTCGCCAGAACCTGGACCAGCGGGAGCTCGCCGCACGGGCGGGGGTCGCGGTGGGGGTGGTGAAGCGCTTGGAGACCGGCCAGGGTGCCACCTTGAAGTCGCTGATCAAAGTGCTGCGCATCCTTGGCCGCGCCGACTGGATCCACGCGCTCGCGCCAGAGGTCTCGATCAGTCCGCTGCAGATGCTGAAGACCAAGAAGCCGCGGCAGCGCGCGTCGAAGAAGAAGGGGAGCAAGGGGGAGGACGATGTATCGCCCCGTTGAGGTCGTCGAGGTCTGGATCTGGGGTCGGCAGGTCGGCGCCGTCGCGCTGGATCCGCGGCTCGGCTCCTACGCCTTCGAGTACGCGCCGGAGTTCGTCGCCGCTGGCATCGAGCTGGCGCCGCTGACGATGCCGCGCGCGCAAGCCTCGGAACCCTTCATCTTTCCGGCGCTGCCCGAGCGCACTTTCCATCGGCTGCCAGCGATGCTCGCCGATTCACTGCCCGACGATTTTGGCAACGCGCTGATCAACGCGTGGATGGCGGGGCAGAGCGTGGAGCGCGCAAAGATCACGCCGCTCGACCGGCTTGCCTACATGGGCAAGCGCGGACTCGGCGCGCTCGAGTTCAAGCCGATGCGCGGGCCGACGCGCGCTAGCAGTACGGCAATCGAGATGGCCGATCTGGTGGAGACTGCGCGCCTCGCCTTGAGCGGTGACTTCGGCTCGGACTCCGAGGCGCGCGCGGCACTGACCCAACTCATCCAGGTCGGCACTTCGGCGGGCGGCGCGCGCGCGAAGGCGGCGATCGCCTGGAATCCGGAGACCATGGAGATCCGCGCCGGACAGTTCACGGTGGCGGCGGGCTTCGAGCATTGGCTGCTCAAGTTCGACGGCGCCGATCCGGGGCAGGAGTTGGGTACCAGCCAAGGCTTCGGCCGCATCGAGTACGCCTATCACCGGATGGCCCGCGCTGCGGGCATCGCCATGAGCGATTGCCGGCTACTGGAGGAGAACGGCCGCGCGCACTTCATGACGCGACGCTTCGACCGCGACGGCGAGCGCAAGCACCACGTGCAGACGCTGTGTGCCATGGCGCACCTCGACTACCGGCTCGCGGGGACCCACGACGCGAGCCAGTGGCTGCAAACCATCCTCGCGCTGGGTCTCGGCTACGACGCGCTCGCCGAGGCCTTCCGCCGCATCGCCTTCAACGCGATGTCCGCCAACTGCGACGACCACCCCAAGAATCATTCCTTCCTCCTGCGCGAGGGCGGAAGTTGGGAACTCGCGCCGGCCTACGATCTGACCCACGCGCACAACCCGCACGGCCAGTGGACGCACCAACACCTGATGGCCGTGAACGGAAAGTTCGCTGGCATCGAGCGCGCGGATCTGCTGCGCCTAGCCGAGAAGTTCGGCATTGGCACGGCGCCGCGCATCCTGGAGCAGGTCGGCCAAGCCGTCGCCGTCTGGCCGCAGTGGGCGGAGGAAGCCGGTCTCGACGAAGCAAACATGGCGCGCGTTCTGCGCGACCATCGCGTGATGGCGGAGTGACGACTACCCCGCGCGATCCACGAAGCAGAGATCAGATTCGATAGGGATCACGGCGCCGCCGAGCATGGCGGCCAACGCGCGCCGGTATTCCTTCATTTGCGGCTCGTAGGCTTCGCGTTTGAGGCGTTCGGTTTCCCTGTCGGGAACTTCGCCGGTCTTGAAGTCGAGGATCGTGGCGGAAGTGGGAGAACCGCGGGGGCCGATCAGGACGACGCGGTCGAAGGAGCCGCGCAGGATCGCGGGTTCGCTGCGACCAGGCTCGGACAGGCGCAGTGCGAACCGGCGCTCGCGCCAGACCGTGAGCTGATCGGGCGGAATACCAGCGGGACGGGTCAAGGCTTCACGGACGTGGGGCTTGGCGAGTATCGAGCGGAAGTTGCCGATCCACTCACGCGCCTGATCTTCGCTGGGTGGATCGTCGAGATCGTGGAGCACTCCGAGCAACGCGTCATCGTCGGGTTTGCCGCCTTCGAACTCCTCTAGCCACTCGATCTCCTCGAACAGCCGGTGGATCGCAATGCCGCGCGGGCGCGCGTCCTCGCGCGGCTCGGTGGTGAGCATGGGGAGTGTAATCGCTTCCTCTTTGCCGACGTGGCTCGCAGTCCAGCGCGGGAGCACACGTGGCGGTGCGTCGCCGCGCACGACGGTGTCGGCGGACCATGCTTGTCCGGCGGCGACGCTGGGAGTGAAGGACGTGGCGGGGGAGGGCGCGGGGTGCTTGCCCCA
>JAQBVK010000220.1 GCA_027623585.1 Planctomycetota bacterium | reverse complement strand
ACCCGGCTCCTTGACCCCGGCCGCGAATCCACGCGCCGGAACGAAAGCACTTATTCAGCGCTGCCCTAGTTCGAATCAGCTTCGCGCTGTTCGGCCATCACGCTGCGTCCGATCGCGCCGCCTTGCAGGTCGAGCGCCACGTGCAGGATCACGGGCCACAGCAGCGATTCCGTCTTCACGTAAAGCAGCCCCGCGGCGACGCCGACGAAAAAGGTCTTCACGACGCCGCGCGCTCCTTGATAGAAGTGGCCGAGCCCGAAGATGACAGCGGCGAGCAGTATCCCGAGGGATTCTCCGACGAATGCCGCGCAGTAGGGAATCAAAAATCCGCGGTAGAGCAGTTCTTCGCAGCTTCCCGCGGTGACCGCGAGCGCGCGGAACCAGCGGTGTTCGCGGTCGCTGACCGGAAGCAGCGCCCAGGTGCGCTCGAACTGCGCGCGCAGGCGCGCGCGGCCGTCGGCTCCGATGCGCTGCACGAAGTGGCGCTGTAGCGCGAGCACGGCGAGTCCGCCCGCAGTGATTGCGGCGCCCGTCGCGGCTTCTCCGTTGGCGCGCAGCGTCAGGCCGAGTTCACTCCACGCGCGCTCGCGAATACTCCAGAGCGCGAGGAGCGTGGCGACCAGCGCCCACTGCACCAAGATGGTCGAGCGGTACATCTCCCATTTCGAAGTCTCCAGACCCGCGGCGAAGCGGCGCACCAAGCGCAGGTACTCGAAGCGTCCGTAGACCGGGATCGCCAAGAGCAGCACGGCGACGAAACCGTGGTCCCAGAAGGAAAGCGTCATGCGCTGCGAGCGACCGCGCTGATCGCGTCGGCGACTTGGTCCGCTTCCACGTCGCTCATGCAGGCGGGCGGCAGCGCGTAGAGCACGTTGCCGAGCGGGCGCAGCAACACCTCGGGCTGGGCGCGGCACGCCGTCCGCAGCCGCTCGCCGAGCCCCGCAAGGTAGCCGGGGTCGGCCGCCTCGAGCTCCAAAGCCACGATGCCGCCGCAGCGGCGCAGTTCGCGGACGCGCGCGTCTTCGCGTAGCGGCGCAAGCGCGCTCTCGATGCGGGACCCGATCGCGTCGAGCCTCGCCGGCACCTGATGCTCTCGCATGAGCGCCAAGGATGCGCGCGCGGCGGCGCAGGCGATCGGATTGCCGGTGAAGGTATGGCCGTGGAAGAAGGCGCGGCTGCGTTCTTCGGATCGGAAGGCGTCGAAGATCTCCTCGGTCGCCAGCGTCGCCGCGAGCGGCAGCGTGCCTCCCGACAATCCCTTTGCCAAGCACAGCAGATCGGGCGCGATGCCCGCGCGTTCGCAGGCCGTGACGCTGCCGGTGCGCCCGAAGGTCATCACTTCGTCGGCGATCAGCAGGGTGTCGTGCGCATCGCAGAGACGGCGCGCCTCGCGCAGGAAGGCCTCGGAATGCATCCTCATTCCCGCGGCGCCTTGCACCAGAGGCTCGACGATCATTCCGGCCACGCGCCCCGACTGCGCCTTGAGCGCCGCTTCGAGCGCCTCCGCCTCCGGCGGAACACGCACCACGTGGAACAGGAACGGGCCGAACTCACGGAAGAATGGCGTCGGGTCGCCGGCGGACATCGCGCCGAAGGTGTCTCCGTGATAGGCGCCTTCGAGCGCAATCAGCGTGGTGCGCGCGGTTTCACCGCGCCGCACCCATGCACCGATCGCCATCTTCAACGCCGACTCCACCGCCGTGGAGCCGTCGTCGCTGTAGAAGACGCGCGCCAGCGCAGGCCGCCCGGCTTGGCGCGGCGCGAGCGCGAGCAGTTCCTCGGCCAGCGCTACGGCCGGCTCATGCGTGCAGCCCGCGAAGAGCACGTGGTCCAGCGCGGCGGCCTGCGCGGCGATTGCGGCGACGATGCGTGGTTCGGCGTGCCCGTGCAAACAGGACCACCACGAAGAAATTGCGTCCAGCTTCCGTGCGCCATCGGCGAGTTGCAGCCAGGCGCCCTTCGCGCCGACCACGGCCAAGGGCTGCGGATCCAACCCGTGCTGGGTGTAAGGATGCCAGAGCGTGCGCGCGTCGCGGGCCAGGAGGTCCAAGCCGTCGATTCTAGGCCGCGCCTCCGAGCGGAATCAGTCGCGCATCGCGTCGTCAAGCGCGGTAAGCGCGCGACCGCGCTCGTAATCGCTCATTTCAAGCGAAACTGTGCGGTAGCGCGCTTGGAGAGTTGAGTCGTGCGCGATCTTCGGCGCCAGCGCGGACAAGCCGCGGCCACGCTCGTAGTCGGAGTCGACGGACTCCAGGAGTTTGAAGCAAGCTTCTGCGACGGCCGCTTCGCCCGCGTGCGGCGCCAGCGCGGCGAGCACGCGTCCGAGTTCGTAGTCGGAGCTCACCTCAGACGCAGCGGCGATCGCGATCTTTACGAAGAAGCTGGGTTCTGCTTCGGGATGCTCCGCGGCGCCGATCAGCGTGCTCGCCAACTCGTAATCGGATTCGATGTCCCGAGCGGCGTCCAGCCAAGCCGCGCGGACGGCAGCGTCCTTGGGGTAGCGCTCCATCGCGTTCTGGAGGGTACGCGCGAGCTCGAAGTCGGAGTCGATCTTCTGTGCGGCGCTCAAGGCTCGTATGGAATCCGCAGAATCCAACTCATGGCGGCCGAGGAGAGTGCGCAGGTAGGACGAGCGTGCAAAGTCGCTGCTGCTGAGCTCCGCTTCTTCGAGGACCAATGCGACGCCGCCGCGCGCGAGCAATCGCACCACGCGTTCTTCGACGCCGAAGCCAGACTCACGGAACAGAATCAGAATCGAGTCCGCGATCCAAGTCTTGTCGAGCGCGTCTTGCTGTTTGCCGTCGATCCAATAGCTGCGCGTGAGCGCGCCGTCGGCATCGGCCCGCACGCGGTACTCCCGCTCGACGCCATCACGCTCCTCGGTCATCTCGAAGCGTCCCTTCGGATCGAGGCTCTGGACGTCGGCCTCGTCTTCCGTGAAGTGCACTTTGCCTCGGGACTCGACGTTTAGGGATGAACTGGAGAAGGAAATCCGTGTCGAGAACTCGCTCCCATTCCGGATCGTGGTGCGCGAGGTCCCCGAACTCCCCAACTCGATCGAGCAGGAGCCTGCCAGACCAACGAGCAGGAGGGCGGCGTGCATCGAGCTCGGAGAATGTGAGTTCGGGGAGCGGCCAGGTTGCACGGCGTCCGACTGTACGCGCGAATCGGCGGAGAATTGGAGGATTCTGGTGCCCGCAGATTCTGTGCCAGCCGTGTTCGTGCTGATGATTCTGCCGGTCCGTCCGAAGCGCTAGCTCAGCAGCGCGCCGAGTTCGTGCGTCGCGAGCCAGAGATCGAGGGCTTCCGTCGTCAGCGTGCGGAAATGCGGGAGTTCGTAGATCGGGAACTCCGGATAGCGGTTGGCCAAGCTGAGCCGATTTTCGGGATGCTCGGGCCCGACCAAGAACAGCGCTAGGCAGCGCAACCTCCGCGCGGCGAGCGCTTCGAGCGTGAGCAGCGTGTGATTGAGCGTGCCGAGGCCGCTGCGCGCGACGAGCACCACCGGTGCTCCGAGGCTTTGCAGTAAGTCGGACTGATCTTCGCGCGCGTTCAGAGGAACGCGGAGACCGCCAGCGCATTCCAAGATCCACAGCGTGGCGTGGTCGCGATCCAAAGCTTCGGAAGTTTGCTTCTGGATCGCCGCGATCAGATCACGCACGCGCACTTCCACTCCGTCGGCGGCCGCCGCCTGATCCGGCGAGGCCGGGCGCGTTAACCACACGGCCGGTCGCGGCGTTTGCTTCTCCTTGAGCTCGGCGAGCGCGCGGACGGTACCGGTGTCGTCGTCGGGACCCGCCTGCACCGGCTTGAAGTAGCCCACCGGCTTCCCGCTCGCGCGCCGCGCGCGCGCGAGCAATGCGCTGATCACGGTTTTTCCGACATCGGTGTCGGTGCCTGCGACGACCAGGAGACGAGGGGGGGGGAGCGCGGCCGCGGCGGGCTCCAACACGGAGGCGCGCGGCGCACTCGCGCTCACGGCCTCGATCACGGCGTCGGCGAGCGCGTCCACTTGCGCCGCTTCGTGAGTCGCGTTGCAGACCAGCCGCAGACGGCTGCCGCCCTCGGGCACGGTGGGTGGGCGCACGGCGCGCACGTCGAAACCGCGCTTGCGCACGGCCTCGGCCACGCGCATCGCACGCTCCGCGCTGCCGAGCAGCACCGGCACGATCGGAGATTCACCGAGCGGATCGAGTCCGCCCGCGCGCAGGCGCTCGCGTAAGCGTGCGGCATTCGCATGCGCGCACTCGGCGCGCTCCGGCTCGGCGCGCACGATGCGGATCGCGGCCTCGAGCGCAGCGGCGGTGGATGGCGGCGGCGCGGTCGTGAACACGAAGGCGCGGCCGCGGTTCAGCAGGATCTCGATGACCTCGCGTCGCCCGCAGACGAATCCGCCCGCCACGCCGAGCGCT
>JAQBVK010000219.1 GCA_027623585.1 Planctomycetota bacterium | reverse complement strand
GCCGGTGGCGAGGCCCGAAGCATTTTTGGAGCGGCTGATCAGGTTCGAACTGACGACGTCTACCTTGGCAAGGTAGTGCTCTACCAACTGAGCTACAGCCGCGAAGGGTCGAAAGAATACGCCGCTAGGTGAAGGCTGTCAACGCGCAACCGTGCGCGCGCCGGGCTCCCAGACGGGCACCACGGCCTCCTCCGCCTCGCCTTCCAGGCCGAAGTGCTGCACCGCGCGTTCGCGCAGAATTCGGCGCACTTCATCCACCGTGCGGCCGTCGAGCGGAACCTGGCCTCCGGCCATGCGACCGTGGCCGCCGCAGGAGCCCTCGTCACCGAGGATGGCGCGCATCGCGGGATAGGCGTCGGCGCCGGTCGCATCGGTGCGCAGTGAAACCTGATACAGGCCGTCGCAGGCGCCGCCCGCCAAGGACCATGTGCGACCTTCGAGTCGCAGCAACCAGTCGGCGACTTCGGCGACGGTTTCCGGGTTCGCCACGTCACCGAGCAAGGTCAACGCCAAGGGGCCGTGCGTCCGGCACGTGGTGAGCGCCTGGTGCATCATCTGGAACCAGGAGCGCGGCAAGGGCGGATCGTCGATCTCCGCGATGATGCGCCGGTTCGCGCGTTGCTCGAGCCAGCGGAAGGCTTCTTCGTCCTTCGGGCCCGCGCCGCGCATCAGATTGTTGGTGTCGTAGCGGACGCCGCAGAACAGCGCAGTCGCGACGCGTTCGTCGGGCTCGACCTCGAAGGCTCGCAACAGATCGTGCACCATGGTGCTGGTCGCTCCATAGCTGTCGTCCACCCACGAGAACACCGGCGCGACCGCGAGCCCGCCGTCTTCCTTCGGGCCGCGGTGGTGGTCGATCACAGCGAGAATCGGGATGCCGCCCGGCGGGTGCGTGTGGCTGAATCCAGGCTGCGAATCCACCAGCACGACGCCGCAATAGTCTGCCGGATCGACACTGCCCTTCGGCAGTCCATGGATGCCGAGCAGATCGCGCATCGCAGCGTTCTCCGCGCGGCGGATGCGGCCCTCGAGTACGAAATCGGAGGCGAGGCCGAAGCGCTGTTGCAGCAAGAACTGCACACCCGTCAGCGCGCCGAGTCCGTCTGGGTCCGGATGACGGTGGGTGCAGAGCACCACCCGGCCCTCGGTCGGGAAGGCCTTGGCGAAGTCGCGGAGGTTCAGGCCGGACATGAGGGTCAGTGGATGCGCCGCGCGGCCAAGAGGGTGCGCGCCTCGGCGAGCCACTCCTCAGGATAGGAAGGCGCAAGGTCGAGCACGCGAACCGCGCCACGGGGCAGGTATTCGGCCAGTAGTGGCCAATCCACGGTCCCCGCGCCTGGCGGCAGCCGATCACCCCCTCCGGCGCTGTCGCAGAGCGTCACGCCGAGAATGCGGCCGCGGAAGCGATCGAGCCAAGCTCCCGCGGGAGGCAGCCCGAATGCGGCGCGAGACTCAGCGTCGGCGGGATCGTGCCAGAGTCCGAGCGCGGGATCTGGCAAATCGGCAAGCAAGAGCGCGAGACGATCCGGAGTGAGCAGGGCTGCGGGCGAGGGTCCCGGTGCGAGCGCGATCTTGAGTCCCGGCGCCTCGCGCATCAGGGAGTGCAGGGTGAGGGCGAGTTCTTGGAGATGCTTCTCGGCCGCCCTCTGCGAACCGCGCCCGAGTTCCTCCAGCGCTTCGTCCCCTTCCATGATGTCCCCCGCTCGCAGTCGGCCCAGCAAGCGCTCGCCGCGTTCGTGCGCGCCGGTCAAGGGCTCACTGCCTGCGGGCACGATCAACATCGGCCCCTGCAAGCGCGCGAGCGCCGTAAGGACCGATCGCGAGTGTGGTGGTCCGCCTGACCAGTGCGGACCGCGCTCTTCGCTACCCCGCTCGCACAAAGTGTCCCAGGCGGCGGCGCCGATGCGGGCGCCGGAGGGAAAGCGTTCGGGCGCCGGCCACGGTTCCGGGGGGATCGATGCGCCGGGCAGAAGCGCGACGCCCGCGAATCGCCGATCCACGGCGAGCCGCAACTGTTCGTCGAGGCCGCGCGCTCGTTGTCCGAACCAACTCGTGGATAGCAGCATCGTCAGACACGCACCTCGCCGGCTGGCACGACGAGATCCGCGCGTGCGGCGAGCGCCGGATCGGCGACTTCGGCGAGAAACTCACGCACCTGCTGTGGCGCGCGACCGACGAAGCGCTGCGGGTCGGAGAGCTCGGAGAGACGAGCGCGGATCGAGGCGAAGGCCGGGTCGGCGCTGATGCGTTCGATCAAATCATTCACTCCGTCGCCCGTCTTCACGCGCGCGCCGGCTTCATGGCTGTGAACGCGGAGGCGCTCGTGCAGATCCTGGCGATCGCCGCCGGCTTGCACTGCCCCCAACAAGATCTCTTCGGCAGCCATGAACGGAAGTTCGGCGCGCAAGTGACGCTCGATGACCTTGGGGTACGGCACCAGTCCGGCCGCGACGTCGCGCACCAGCAGCAAGATCGCGTCGGCCGCGAGAAAGGCCTCCGGGATCGTGATGCGGCGGTTGGCCGAATCGTCGAGGGTGCGCTCCAACCACTGATTCGCGGCGGTGTCGAGCGCGTTCGGCGCGAGATGCAGCAGGTAGCGCGAAAGCGCTCCGATCCGTTCGCTGCGCATCGGATTGCGCTTGTACGGCATCGCCGAGGAACCGATCTGGCGGCTGCCGAAGGGTTCTTCGAGTTCCTTGCGGTGCGCCATCAAGCGCACGTCGATCGCGAACTTCGCGGCGCTCTGCCCGATGCCCGCAACCGCCGCAAGCACGATGCCGTCCCACTTGCGCGGATAGGTCTGTCCGCTCACCGCCACCGCGCGCGCGAAGCCCATGCGTTCGGTGACGCGCCGCTCGAGTTCGCGCACCTTGGCGTGATCACCGCCGAAGAGTTGCAAGAAGCTGGCTTGCGTGCCGGTGGTGCCTTTGACGCCGCGGAACGGCAGGCGCGCCGCAGCGCGTTCGATTTCTTCCAGATCCACCAACAGGTCTTGCAGCCACAGCGTTGCGCGTTTACCGAGCGTGGTCGGCTGCGCGGGCTGGAAGTGAGTGAAGCCGAGCACCGGCAAGTCCGCCTGCGCGCGGCAGAACTCGGCGAGTTCGCGCGCCGCGGCGACGATGCGCGCGCGCAGGATCTCGAGCCCGCGCTTGATCAAGATTTGATCCGCGCCGTCGGCGACGTAGCAAGAGGTCGCGCCAAGGTGCAGGATCGGCTTCGCCAGCGGGGCCTTCTCCCCGTAGGCGTGCACGTGCGCCATGACGTCGTGGCGCAGTTCGCGCTCCAACTCGGCGACGCGGGCGAAATCCACGTCCTCGCGCGCGGTCTTCATCTGCGCAATCTGTTCGGCGCTGATCGCGAGGCCGAGTTCGCGCTGGCACTCGGCGAGCGCAATCCACAAATCCCGCCAGACCAGCGCGCGAGCGCGTTCCGAGAAGGTCTCTTGCATCGCTCGGCTGGCGTAGCGCAGCGCGAGCGGCGAGGAGTAGGTGGCGTGCGGGTCGTGGGTCAAGGCAGCAGCGCAGTGAGCGGGAGATTCGGCGCGAAGGCGGGGATGCAGTTCCACGCTGCGGACAGACCGATGAGGAACAGCAGCGGACCGGCTTCGAAGATCGGCCCCTCGCGGCGCGCAGTCCAACCGGCGATCGTGAGTGCGAACACCGCTCCTAGGGTATCGCTCACCAGATCCCAGAGGGAGGAGTCACGTTGCGGCACGCTGGCCTGGTGGATTTCATCGAGCAGGCCGAGCCCGAGCACGATGACGACGATCGCGAAGCCCTTCAGCGGGCGCGTCGGCAGCCGCAGTCCCACGGCGAGCGCGATCACGACCGCGAGCGCGCCGAACAAGAACTGGTGTCCCAAGTTCAGCACGAAAGCGCGTACTTCCGGCAAGCCTCCGTTGCTGCCTCCCGAGAGCGAAGAAGCGACGGCGATGACGGCCAACATTCCCGCCAATCCGGCTACGCGCAGCCTGCGCGGCATCGCCAGCAGCGCCGGATAGAGACCGCGCAGCGACCCATTCATCGCGCGAGCGCGGGTGCGAGGAGCAGGGACAAGTCGAGGGCTGGCGCGGAGTGCGTCAGCGCGCCGAGCGAGACGCGAGAGAGTCCGGATGCGGCAAGTTGCGCGAGCTGCTCGGGCTTCAAGCCCCCACTGGCTTCGAGCACCGCCGCAGGATGGGCGCGACGCAACTCAGCCACGGCCGCCATGAGCGCGGCGGGCGCGAAGTTGTCGAGCAGCACGTAATCGGCGCCCGCGGAGAGCCCGAGTTCCGCTTCCTCCACCGTGCGCGCTTCGGCGCCGACGCGCTTGCCAGGAAAGGCCGCGCGCGCGCGCAGCACCGTCTCCGCATAACCGAGACCCGAGAGGGCGAAGTGATTCTCCTTGAGCAGGATTTCGTCCTCCAAGTCGCGGCGATGGTTGTGGCCTCCCCCCGCCACGACCGCAG
>JAQBVK010000218.1 GCA_027623585.1 Planctomycetota bacterium | reverse complement strand
CGTCTCGATCCGCTTCAGGCGACTGACATCTGCATTCAATGCCATTCCCAAGGTCAGCCGCACGTCAATCCTCGGGGCGGGCTCTACTATGACTGGCCGGTCGGGTATCGACCGGGCGCCCAACTCAGCGACTACTGGCGGCTGGACGAGGATCACCTCGGCGAGGAGAGCTTTACTCACTGGCCGGACGGGTCAGCGCACAAGAACCGGATGCAGGGGAACGACTACGTGCGAAGCCAGATGTACGTGAAAGGGGTGACCTGTTCCGCGTGTCACGATGTCCATGGAACGGAGCTGGAGGCCGACCTGATTGCTCCGGGCAACGAAGTGTGCCTCTCCTGCCACGATCCCCAGTTGCAGCCCGGTCCGGAGGAATCGCTCGAACAGCACACGCAACATGCGGCGGACTCCGAAGGGAGTCACTGTGTGGCGTGCCACATGCCTCAGATCGCCAGAACGGTTGGCAGCGTGAACGTGCGAAGCCACACGTTCGCGTTCATCTCACCGGCGACGACTGAGCGGTACGGCGTGCCGAACCCGTGTACCAGTTGTCATACCGAGGAGACAAATCAATGGGCTCTCGAGGAACTGCGGGCGTGGCCGCACGTCTCCTCCTGGCGAGTGGCGCCCTGATGCCGTTTGGCCGCTTGTGGCTTCCCGACTGGGCGCCCAATCTGCATCCGATGCTTGTCCATTTTCCGATTGCGCTCTTGGTGACGGCCGTGGCCGTCGACCTGCTCGCCGTCTTTAGTCGTGGTGCGGCGCTCACTCGCCGAGCAACCGGTTTCTACGGCCTGGGAGCCGTGCTGCTCCTGGTCACGTACTTCTCTGGGAGAGATGCGGCGGCCACGGTGTTCACCCCAGGTATGGCGCACGTGGTCGTCCAAGAGCATTGGGACTGGGCGATGTGGACCACGATCTACTTCTCCGCCTTGACCGGCGCCCGTTTTCTGGCCAGGAGGCGATTGTCCCGAGGTCACCGTGGGCTGAGGGTTGCGTTTCTGGCGGGCGGGAGCTGCGGAGCGGTTCTTCTGACCATGACTGCGGAACGCGGTGCACGGCTCGTCTATGAGTTCGGAGTGGGCGTCGTCGGCGTCCCGTGATGCATCGATGGGTCGGTGAACACAAGAAGGCTGCTGACGTGAGGAGGAAAGCATGAAGAACGTTCGGAGATTCGCCTGGTCGATCGGTTTCGTCTCTCTCCTGGTGGTGTTGACGCCCGTGGGCGTGGGTCGCGCGCAGCAGGACTCCCCCGAAGCTCTGGTTCACAAGGCCAAGCTTCGACTGCAGCCAGAAGAGACCACAGACGGCGGGCGGGTCTTCAGCTCGGCTTCAGCTCCTGGCATGTACGTCACGCGCATTCGCTTCGAAGCCGGACGACACACCCGCCCCCACTATCACACGGAGGACCGTTGGGTGACCGTGCTCGAAGGCACTTGGTGGACAGGTGAGGGCGATGTGTTCGACGCCGATAGAATGATTCCGATCCGAGAGGGCGGTCTCATGTATCACCCTGCCGGTTTCCGCCACTACGATGGTGCCAAGGACGAGGATGTCGTCGTGCAGATCATGGGCATCGGTCCGGTCGAGACCATTCGGACCGAGATCGACGCGAGCGGAATACCGGTTCCTCGGTGATGGGTCAGCCCAGTCCTTGGTAACGGGGGAGCACCCTGTGTGGACGACGCGAGTCAGGAGCCGTCGACGTCTCTCAGAAGACGGACCACGTTTCCGTCGTTCGCCGTTTCGTCGTCATGGGAGTCTGATTTCCTGATCTGGGCTCGAAACGCGCGTTCGGACAGCGTCCGTTCGAGAGCATCCTCAAGCGCCTGAGCTGCTTCCAGTTCGGCGATGGCCTCTGCTTTCTGGGCGGCGCGTCGTCGACGCTCTTCGGCTTTGGCTTGCGCCTCCTCGAGCTCTTTGCCCACCGCGCGCTCCACCTCTGCGCGTGCCTGGGCAACCGCGGAGTCCAGACGGCGCTGAGCCGCGAGCTCGGTAGCTTCAGTGGCAGATCGAACGGCTTCGTCGCGCGAACGCTCGGATTCCTTCCTCGCCGCTTCGAGCTGCGCGACGAGAGATTCTTTGGTTCCGGCGGTGATCCGACGCAGCTCGGCTTCGTGACGGCGTTCCCAATCGGCCTCGGCCTGGGCGAGCCTCGCTTCGGCCTCAGATCTGGCGTTCTTGATCGCCACGGCAAGTCGCTCTTCTGCCTTCGACTCGAGCTCGGCCAGTTGCCCAGCATGCGCGGCGTTTGATGCTCGAACGGTCTGGAGGACCTCTTCCATTTCGGCGCGGACCTGTGCGAGCTCTTCGCCGTGGCGCTCCGCGCTTTTGGCCTGCTCTTGGGCGAGCGTGGCCTCAGCTTGGGCGCGGAACTGCTCGAGCTCGGAACGATGCTGGGCGTCCGATTGCCGACGCGCTTGCTCGACGCGGTCCGCAATCTCTCGCTGCATCGTCTCGAGCGCAGCCCCCGCGCGGGCCTCGACGTCTGCGAGACTGGCCGCCTGAGCGGCGATCTCCTCTCGTCGCGCCCGATCCACCTGGCCCGAGACATCGCCTTGAAGCTGTTCGATTGCTGCCTCGGCCCGATCTGCATCCGAGCGCACCCTGGCCAGAGCCTCCTTGTGCCGCTCGACCGTCTCGACCTGCTTCCTGGCGAACGACGCTTCGGCGGCGGCGTGCGCTTCGCGCGTGGCGCGGACCCTGGCTTCCATCTCGGTCAGTTTCATGCCGTACGCGCTGAACGCTTCCTTGCGAGCGTCCTCGACCCGATCCGAGAACTCCGCTTGTAACGCATCAAGCTCGGTCTGTGTCCGCTCGGCGTCCTCCCGTACCTGCGCGAGTGATTCGTCGTGCTGCTGCGCGGTGTCGGCGAGTGCCTGGCTGAGTGTGGCCTCGGCGTGCGTCTGGGCTTCGCTGAGCGCGCGTTCGAGCTGCTCGGCGGCGCGCGCTTCGAGCTTGGTGACGTGGGCGGAGTGCTCAGCGTCGGCGTCACGGCGCTCTTCCGCGATTCGTCGCGCCATGTCCTGCTGGAGCTGCGTCAGCTCGGTGTGCGCCTGGGCGAGGGCCGCCTGGGTGTGTTCGGCGTCCTCCCGTACCTGCGCGAGTGTTTCGTCGTGCTGCTGCGCGGTGTCGGCGAGTGCCTGGCTGAGTGTGGCCTCGGCGTGCGTCTGGGCTTCGCTGAGCGCGCGTTCGAGCTGCTCGGCGGCACGGGTTTCCACCTCCGCGATCTGCGTGGCCTGCGACCCTTCCGCCTCGCGGCGTGCCTGTTCAACCCAGTCGGTCATTTCCTGTTGCAGCTGGGTCAGCTTGCCCTGGGCCTGCTCCGCCTCGGAACGCAACTGGGAGAGTGTGTCGTCGTGCTCTTGCGCGGTGGCGGCGAGTGCGTGGCTCAACTCAGCCTTCGCCGTCGCGCGGGCCTCGCTCACTGCTGTCTCAAGCTGCTCAGCGGCTTGTGCCTTTGCTTCGGCGAGCTGCTCGGCGTGGGCACGATCGGCTTCGCGACGTGTCTCGTCGACCCGGTTAGATGACTGTTGCCGAAGTTGCGCGAGTTCTTCTTGCAGCTGCGCGAGCGTGATCTGGGCCTGTGCCGCCTCGGATCGCACCTCCGTGAGAGTCTCGTCATGTTGTCGAGCGCTCTCGTCAATTGCGTGCTTCAGCTCCGCCTGGGCCGCGGATTGGGCCTCGCGAACGGCGATCTCACGCTGCTCCACCGCGCGTCGCTCGATCTCGGCCACGTGGGCAGCGTGGGTGGCCTCGGCCTCACGCTTTGCCGCTGCGTTCTGATCGGTGAACTCCTGCTGGAGCTGCGCGTGTGCGGCGCGAAGCTGCTCTGCTTCGATTCGAGCCTGGGCCAGCGCCTTGTCATGGTGCTCAGCGCTCTCTGCGAGTGCCTGCGCGAGCTTTGCCTGGGCTGCGGCTTGGGCCTCCCGAACCGCATTCTCACGTTGCTCTGCGGCGCGAGCCTCGATTTCAGTGACCTGGCCCGTATGCGCGATTCCGGCTTCGCGACGGGCCTCGTTCATCTTCTCCGATACCTCTTGTTGAAGCTGCGCGAGTGCCTGCTCTGCCTGCACCGCTCTGGCTCGAGCGTCGGAAAGATCGGATGCCTCGGATTCCGTTGAGGCCGAAGGTAAGTCCGCCTCGTCTGAGGCCTGAACGGGGACCTGCTCGTTGGGCCGGGGCGTGGAAGCAACCTCTGCGGCCACGATCGTTGCCGTGTCGGCCGGAGTCTCCGCCGGAGCTTCCGTCGGTTCTGGCTCGTCGGCCGTTTCGGTTCCGGATGAGTCTGACGATTCCTCGGGCTCTGGATCGGGAACGAGCATCTGCTTCAGCCGACGCAGGGCGACGGGAGTACTGCTTTCCTCAGATTCCGAAGCACCCGCAGCACCGCGGGTGCCCTCCCCCTCGGAGATCAGTGAGTTGTCCTTCTCGGAGCCACGATTGAA
>JAQBVK010000217.1 GCA_027623585.1 Planctomycetota bacterium | reverse complement strand
AAACCCTGCGCTTGTTCGAGTACGTGCTGCGCGAGGATCGCAATCTCTGGGAGCTGCTCGACGCCGACTACAGCTTCATCAACGAAGCGCTCGCCGCGCACTATGGAATCCCGAACGTCGAGGGCGCGGAGTTTCGCCGCGTCTCACTCGCCGGCACGCCGCGGCGCGGGGTGCTCGGTCACGCCGCGGTGCTGACCGTCACCAGCACGCCGACCCGCACGGCTCCGGTGAAGCGCGGGAAATTCATTCTCGACAATCTGCTCGGCCAACCGCTCCCCCCCCCTCCGCCGGGAGTCGACAGCCTTGACGAGAATCCCGCCGCCGCGCAGGCCGCGTCGCTACGCGAACGCCTCGCGCGGCACCGCGCAGACCCGATGTGCAGCGCTTGCCACGACACCATGGATCCGCTTGGCTTCGCGCTCGAGAACTTCGACTCGATCGGTGGATGGCGCACGCGCGACGAAGGCTTCGCGGTGGACGCGACGGGCAACTTGCCGGACGGACGAAGCTTCGAGGGAGCGGTCGAATTGGTCGCCACTCTTCGCCAAGACGACGCCTTTCTGCGCTGCCTGTCAGAGAAATTGATGGTTTACGCGCTGGGCCGCGCCACCGCTCCCGGCGACGCGGCGGCGCTCGACGCGATTCTCGCGCGCCTCGACCCCGAACAACCGACCCTGTCCGCGCTCATCCTCGCTATCATCGATTCACCGCTGTTTCGGCAGCGAACCGTCCTTCGCCGATGAGTACCCCCCAGTTTTCGCGCCGCGCCGTCTTGCGCGGATTCGGCACCGCGCTTGCGTTGCCGTGGCTGGAGCGTTTCATTCCAGCGGCGAGTGGAGGCGCGCGTGCCCCCGGCGTGGGCGCGAACGGACACCCGTTGCGACTGATCTACGTCTACGTTCCGAACGGCGTTCACATGCCTGAGTGGACGCCCAGCGCGGAAGGCCGCGACTACGAGCTGCCTTGGATCTTGCAGCCGCTGGAGCCGATGCGCCGCCAGGTCTCGGTGGTCTCCGGCCTGGTCCATGACAAAGGACGCGCCAACGGCGACGGACCGGGCGATCATGCGCGCGCTGCGGCAGTGTTCCTGACCGGCGTGCAACCCTTGAAACGCGACGGGCTAGTCTCGCTCGGGATCTCCGCGGACCAGGTCGCGGCGAACGCCGTCGGCGAGGCCACGCGCTTCCGCTCGCTGGAATTGGGAGTGGATCCGAGCGGCAACTCCGGCCAATGCGATAGCGGCTACGCCTGCGCCTATTCGAGCAACATCGCTTGGCAGAGCGCGACGACGCCCGCGGACAAGGAGGTGAATCCCCGGCTTCTGTTCGACCGGATCTTCCGCGGCGGCAGCGGCAGCGATGCCACGGCCGCCGAAGCCGAGCGCATGAAACGCCGCCGCTCGGTCCTCGACTTCGTCCAGGAGGACGCGCGCCGGCTGCGCGCCGGACTCTCGAACGCCGATCGCGCCAAACTGGAGGAGTACTTCAGCGGCGTCCGCGAGCTGGAGCGTCGCATCGAGGCGGCCTCGGAGTCGGTGGTCGCCGAGGTGGGAGACGATTTACGTCCGGCGGGCACGCCGCGCGACTACGGCGAGCATCTGACTCTGTTGCGCGAGCTCCTGGTGCTCGCCCTGCGCACCGATCGCACCCGCGTGGCCACCCTGATGTTCGCGAACGAAGGCAGCGATCGCGCCTATCGCAATCTGGGAATCTCCGACGGGCATCACTCGATTTCCCACCACGGCAACGACGAGGCCAAGCAGGAGAGTATCCGTAAGATCAACCGCTTCCACATCGAGCATCTTGCGGCGCTGCTGCAAGCCTTGGAAGCGAGCGAGGAGGGCTCGGGCAACCTCCTCGACCACAGCATGCTGGTCTTCGGCAGCGGCATCAGCGACGGCAACCGCCACAACCACGACGAGCTGCCGGTCTTGGTCTGCGGTCGCGGCGGCGGTCTCACACCCGGCTCCCACCTGCGCGCACCCAAGGGCACGCCGATGATGAATCTGCATCTCGAATTGCTCGAGCGCATGGGCGCCGGCGTCGCCTCCTTGGGCGACTCCACGGGCCGCTTCAACCCTGGCCAGTGAAGGCCGGGTGCCTAGAATCGGCGGCTTGCCGATTCGCATCGAAATCACCGACACGCCGGTCCCGGTGCGCATCTGGACCGATGAGATCGAGCCGGCAGCGCTCGCGCAATTGCGTCGCGCCGCAGCCTTGCCGTTCGTGCACTCGCACGTGGCGGCGATGCCCGACGTGCACCTCGGCATCGGCGCAACGATTGGCTGCGTGCTGCCGATGCGCGGCGCCATCGTCCCCGCAGCAGTTGGCGTGGACCTGGGCTGCGGGATGTGCGCGCTGCGCCTCGACCTCCGGGCCAGTGACTTACCCGATGACCTCGCCAGCGCGCGCCACGCCATCGAACGCGCGGTGCCGCACGGCCGCACGGATCACGGCGGACGCGGTGACCGAGGCGCCTGGGGCGAGACTCCGGAGCCCTTGCTCAAACTTTGGAAGCGTCGCGGCATCGAGGCCGCCTTGCCGCAGCTGCTCGCGCGACATCCGAAGTTGATCGGCGCGCGCACCAACACGCATCGCCATTACGGCACCTTGGGCACCGGCAACCACTTCATCGAGCTCTGTCTCGACGAGGCCGAGGGCGTCTGGCTGATGCTGCACTCCGGCTCACGCGGAATCGGCAACCGCATCGGAAGTTACTTCATCGAGCGAGCCAAGCATCATCTCGAGCAGCGCGGCATCCAACTGCCCGATCAGGACCTCGCCTGGCTCGAGGAAGGCGAGCCGCTGTTCGACGACTACCTGGCGGCCGTCGACTGGGCGCAAAACTTTGCACGCTGGAATCGCGAAGCGATGCTCGCAGCTTGCCTCGCGGCGCTAAGCCAGGCGTGGCAGCGCCCGGTCGCCGGCGTCGAGAAAGCCGTGCAGTGCCATCACAACTACGTTGCGCTCGAGGAGCACTACGGCGCCGAAGTCTGGGTGACCCGCAAGGGCGCAATCCGCGCCGGCGCCGGAGAGTTGGGAATCATTCCTGGTTCGATGGGCGCGCGCTCTTTTCTGGTACGCGGGCGCGGCAGCGCGGAGTCCTTCCAATCCTGCTCGCACGGCGCCGGACGGCGCATGAGCCGCAATCAGGCGCGCCGCAGCTTCAGCGTTAAGGATCTCTCGGAACAGACTGCGGGCATCGAATGCCGCAAGGACGAGGGCGTGCTCGACGAAATTCCGCAGGCCTACAAGGACGTCGACGTGGTGATGGCGAACCAAGCCGACTTAGTCGAAGTCGTGCACACCTTGCGACAGGTGCTCAACGTGAAGGGTTGAACGGGATCGCGCTCAACGCGCGAACAGACCGCAGGCGCTCCAAGTCGCAGCCGGTCCGCCGAGCCCAGAGAGCTTCGGCAGGGTCGGCGTCACGCTTTGCCCGTTGACTTTCAGCGCAACGGTTCCCGCGGAGGCCTCTACACCTTGTTGGATGAAAGGCATCGGATGCCCCGCGGTGCGTTGAACCAACTGCTGCGGCGCCAGTGCGTCGAGCGCGATCTCGAACACGTGCCCTCCGACCTGGACTCGCGTCGAAGCCGCGTGTGGGAGCTTGGTCGCAAAGGAGATTTGGCCCGGGATCACCGGCGCTTGCTCCAACGGAGTTCCGGCCCAGATCTTCGGCGCGAAGTAGGAGCCGACCAGGGCATCCATGCAGAGAAATCCGAACAAGGCGGGCGGCCGCCCCGGCTCAGGGCTCCATTCAATCCAACCTGCAGGGGCCGAGCCCACGGGCGTCGCAACGCGTCGCGCGACGTGCAGCACCAAATTGGGCTCCGTGAAGCCCGGCCGGGTCGTCGCTGCCAGGTGCAGCGCCCCCTCCCAGCACATCCACTGCGTAACCGCCATGACGGCACTCTAGCAGGCTCACGCGTCTTCCGTGAGGGGCAGCGCGCACACTGCGTCGTCATTGCGCGGGCTATTGACGCGAGTCGACACAGGGTGGCGTTCCCAAACGAGCGCTGACCACGCTTCGGGTTCGGGCAGCGAGGCGCTACCGCCATCCTCCAACCACGCCGCAATCCAATCCTTGCGCAACACCACCGGCATGCGTTGATGAAGATCCGCCAGTTCCGGAATCGCCGGGGCGGTCAGAATCGTGAAGGATTCGATTCCCGGCTGCCCAGCCGGCTGCCAACGCTCCCAAAGGCCCGCGAATGCCGTGAACTCGGAGTCGGCCAAGCGCAACAGCCAGGGTTGCTTGCGCGTTCCCTCGGTCTTCCACTCGTACCAGCCGGTCGCCGGAATGACGCAGCGCCGAACCTTCCAGGCCGTCCGAAAGGAGGCCTTCTCCGCCGCAGTCTCGCTACGGGCATTGATCATCCGCGAAGCCATCGCCGTGTCCTTGGACCACGCCGGCACCAATCCCCAGCGCGCGCGCGCAAATTCGCGCG
>JAQBVK010000216.1 GCA_027623585.1 Planctomycetota bacterium | reverse complement strand
AGCAGATCCTGCGAGGGCTCGTGCGCGAGCCCGAAGGATTTTCCGTTGGAGGCGGGGTCACCGAGCCCGGCAAGCGGGATTTCGGTGCGGAACTGTTGCGGCGCGAGAGCGGCCGCGAGGAAAAGGCAGGTGAGCATGGCGGTGCCGGAGTTACGTCCGGCTCGGTCAATGCCCATTCGCGCCGAAGTCCCGACTCGCGGCGCATGCAGCGCCGCTCACGGTGGCGGACCCGTGGGGGAATTTCACCCCCTTCCACGAAGCGAAGGGCGGATTGTGAAGGAATGCAGCCGCGAGCGGGCTGCTTGCGCGTATTGTACGCGCCGTGTCGAAAGCTTTGCGCATCCTGCTCGGACTCCTGTCGCTGGGCTTGTTCATCGGCGCCCTCTTCGCCTTCGTCGACTTGCAGTCGAACGAGCGGGTCACGCTGGTGGCCATCCGGCAGGCCTGCGCTGCGGCCGGCGCCGGTGCCAGCCCGGTCCAAATTCTGGTCGCGGACCACGATCCGAGTGCTTCGCTGGTGAGCGACGCTGCGGCTTCAGGGCTCACGCTCGTACCGCTCACCAATCAGACCAGCGGGCCGAGCGTGCGCTTGGTCGTCAGCGGCGTGCGTTCGACCGGAATGTTCTCCAGCGTCGTCAGCATCCGTCGCCTCGGCGAAGGAACCGACGCCGGCGTCGAAACCGATTATCAGCTTGCGTGGAGCCTCGGCTGGGCGGTCGTGAGCCAAGACGCGCACCGTTGAGGGTGCGTGGCGCCCGAGGTGTTCGTAGCGCGAGCGTCTAGCAGGCTGCTAGGGCTTGAGCGCGAAGCTCGTGGCCAGAAACTCTTCACCCATCATCTGGCCGCTGATTTCGGCCTGCATCTCGTGCTCGCAGATGCCGGAGTCGTGGCCCGGCGTCGGCACGCCCGTCACGAGCACTGCCTTGCCGTCGATCTTGGTCGCGAGCTTGCAACCCGACACGCCTTCCATGTCGTAGATGCAGGAACCGCACGCCACCGAGACGGTCTGTGCGATCAGCGGCTGGTTCGCGACCGGCAAAGAGGCGGCGTTCGCATCCGGGGTCGCATCGGCGTTCGCCTCAGGAGCGGCTTCTTTGTCGGAGCAAGCTCCGAGGCAGCCGGCGAGCATCAACAGGAGGGCGGTGCACTTCATCCCCCCACTATAGATGGAATCGGGTGCCGTGCGGAGCGGCCGCCGATCAGCCTTCGCGCGACTCGTATTCCTTCTTGAGGCCGTCGAGCACGCCAGAGTCGGCGAGGGTGGTCTGATCACCCAGCGCCTTGCCTTCGGCGACGTCGCGCAGCAGGCGGCGCATGATCTTGCCGGAGCGGGTCTTGGGCAGTTCGGGCGTGAAGATGATGCGCTCGGGACGCGCGAGCGCGCCGATCACTTCGCCGACGTGGCGCGTCAGTTCCTTCGCGAGCGCGTCGCTGGGCTCCCGCCCTGCGCGCAAGATCACGAAGCCGACCGGCGCCTGTCCCTTGAGTTCGTGCGCGACGCCGATCACTGCGGCTTCGGCCACCGCGTGGTGGTCGACCAGCGCGCTCTCGATCTCCATCGTGGAGAGCCGGTGACCGGAAACGTTCATCACGTCGTCCACGCGGCCGAGCACCCACAAGTTGCCGAGTTGGTCGCGCTTGGCGCCGTCGGCGGGGAAGTACATGCCCGGGAAACGGCTCCAGTAGGTCTGCACGTAGCGCTCCGGATCGCGCCATAGCCCGCGCAGCATGGACGGCCACGGGCGCGACAGCACCAGGTAGCCGCCGCCGGGTCCGACCACTTCTTTTCCCTGTTCATCGAGCAACTTGGCCTCGATGCCGGGGAAAGGCTGGGTGGCGGATCCTGGTACCGTGGTGGTGATGCCTGGCAGCGGCGTGATCATGATCCCGCCGGTTTCGGTCTGCCACCAGGTGTCCACGATTGGACACTTGCCGCCGCCGATGTGGTGCAGATACCACACCCAGGCTTCGGGGTTGATCGGTTCGCCGACGCTGCCGAGCAGGCGCAGCGAACTCAGGTCGTGCTTGGCCGGCCACTCGTCACCCCACTTCATGAAGGCGCGGATCGCGGTGGGGGCGGTGTAGAACACCGTCACGCCGTACTTGTGAATCAATTCCCAGAAGCGGTCGGGCTGCGGGTGGTTCGGCGCGCCCTCGTACATGAGTTGCGTGACGCCGTTCGCCATCGGGCCGAAGATCACGTAACTGTGGCCGGTGATCCAGCCGACGTCGGCGGTGCACCAGTAGACGTCGCTCTCAGGTTTGAGGTCGAATACCAATTGCGAGGTGGCGTAGGCCACCGTCAGGTAACCGCCGTGACTGTGAACGATTCCCTTCGGCTTGCCGGTGGTGCCGCTGGTGTAGAGGATGAACAGAGGATCCTCAGCGTCCATCGCCACCGGCGCGCACAACGCAGGCTGCGGATCCACCAGCGCGGACCATTCGAGATCGCGCGGCGTACCCGCGCTGGCCGACTCCGCGCCGGCGCCACGCCGCCACACCAGCACCTGTTCGATGCTCGGGCATGCGGCTACCGCCTCGTCGACTACGATCTTGAGGTCGAGGAGCTTGCCGCGCCGCCAGCAAGCGTCGCCGCAGATCACGAGCTTGGCTTCCTGGTCTTGAATGCGGTCGCGTAGCGAAGTCGCGCTGAATCCCGCGAACACCACGCTGAAGATCGCGCCGATGCGCGTGCAGGCGAGCACCGCCATCACCAATTCCGGCGCCATCGGCATGTAGAGGGTGACGCGGTCGCCCTGGCCGATGCCGAGCGACTTCAGGCCGTTGGCCACCCGCGCAACGCCGTCCAGCATCTGCGCGTAAGTCAGCGTGCGCGCGTCACCGGGCTCGCCCTCCCAGTGATAGGCCACGCGCGCGCCGTTGCCGGCCGCGACGTGCCGGTCCAGGCACTGCACCGAAGCGTTGAGCTTTCCGCCGACGAACCACTGCGCATGCGGCGGCTTCCAGTCCAGCACCCGGTCCCACTTTCGTTCCCAAGTCAATTGCTCCGCCCACGAGGCCCACCAGCCCTGCCAGTCGGCGTCGGCGCGCGCGTAGATCTCGGGATCCGAAGCGTTGGCCTGACGACGGAACTCGTCGGAAGGGGTAAAGGAGCGGTGCTCCTGCAGCAGGACTTCAATCGTCTTCGAGGTTTCCTTCATCATTTCGAGGGGAACGCTGCGGCGGGGGAGCGCACACGCCGCGCTTGCTGCTGAGCACGAACTCGGCGATCTCGCGCACGGTGGCGAGAGCATGATCCTTCAGCGCATCGGCCGCGGCGCGCGCGCTCTCGTCGCCGCCGAAGATGCGGAACAGCGCCTGGCGGATCTCGGCGCGCTCCTCGCTGCTGAAGCCGCCGCGGCGCAGCCCGATCGTGTTCGGACCGCGCCAGCGCGTCGGGTGCGAGCCGGTCACGATCGAGAAGGGGGGCGCATCCAGGCTCACGACCTGCGCGCCCGTGACGAGCGTCAGACGGCCGACGCGCCCATATTGATGGATTCCACAGTAGGCCGACATGATGGACTTCTCACCCATCGTGGAATGCCCGGCCAGCGCTGCGCAATTGACCAGCGTGGCTCCCGCGCCGAGCCGCGCGTTGTGGCCGACGTGACTGCCCACCATCATCAGCGCATCGTCCTCGACCACGGTCTCGCCGTCCCCCGTGGCGCGGTGCACGGTCACGTGCTCGTGCATCTTGACCCGCGCGCCGATGCGGACCAAGGTGCGCTCACCCCTGTACTTGTGGTCCTGCGGCACGCCGCCGAGCACGCTGCCGGTGCCCACCACGCAGTGGGGGCCCAAGATCGTGCGCCCCAAGAGGTGGGCGTGCGGTCCGATCCGGCAGCTCGCCCCGATCTCCACGCCGGGTTCGATCACCGCGTAGGGTCCGACCTCAACGCCCGGGCCGATCTCCGCTCCGGGCATCACGATCGCGGTCGGATGGATCGCGCGTTCCTCAGAGGACTCAGGCACCCGCGGATTCTAGACGAGCAGCGGCTGCGCGCTTCTCTGGGGCGGCGTATGCTGATCCCCGCGCCATCCGAAAGGAGACGCGACCGATTCCGCATCGCGTCGGTTTCCCCCGGCGCACTCGGAGGTTCAAGCATCCCGCCGTGAGTCCGCGTCTCCCGCGAGTCTTCTTGGTCGGCTTCATCGCCGCCACCTTCTGCGCTGTTGCGCCCGCGTCGATTTCTGCGCAGGATCCCGGATACGGGCGCAGCTACGTGATCCAGGCCGACGGCGCGTGGATTTCGCCGACCGAGCACATCAGTCCCGCATTCATCATGGTGGAGAAAGGGCGCATCCAATGGGTGGCCCGCACCAATCGCGCCGAACAACCGCGCGGCGGGGTTCTCCAGGGCAAGCCGCCCGCCGTGATCCAGGTCGCCGGCACGCTCGCTCCCGGCATCGTGGACGCGTGGTGCGCGATCGGCCCGGGCGATCTGCGGCGCGA
>JAQBVK010000215.1 GCA_027623585.1 Planctomycetota bacterium | reverse complement strand
GCTTGGCCGATGCGTCGCGCGGCGTTCCAGCCCAGGCCGGGCATGCTTGCCAGAGCTTTCTGATCGGGCGGCGGATCGATCGCCAGCGCCACCAATCCTTCATTGGAGAGCACGCGAAACACCGGAACGTCGCGCGACTCCGCGGTTTTGTCACGCCACTGGAACAGCGCCTCGACGCGCGCCGACGCCTCGGGATCGAGTCCGCGCACGCCCTTGAGTTTGCGCCAACGCTGCGGATCCGGCGGTTTCGGCTGGATCACTTGCCGCTCGAGCCGCTGGTACTCGTGCCCTGCGTGACCGCCGACGCCGGCGGCGGCGAGTTCACTCGACAAGCGCGTGTGCAGCTCGGGCAGAAAGTGCACGTCGACGCGCGCATAGGCGAGCTGACTGTCGGTGAGCGGCCGCCGGCCCCAGTCGGAGCGCTGCTCCTTCTTCGACAACTCGATCCCGTACATGTCGTGCAGCAAGGCTGCCAACCCGGTTTGCTTGTGCTTGAGAAGGGTCATCGCGACCTGGGTGTCGAACAAGCCGTGCACTTCGATGCCGAGCTCGCGCCGCAGCAGCAGCAAGTCGTATTCGGCGGCGTGAAAAATCTTCACGACCGCTGGATCGGCGAACAAGGGCGTCAGACGCTTCAGCTCATCACCGAGCGCGATCGGGTCCACCAGCCAGTCGTCGATGCCGTCGGAGACTTGCAGCAAACACAAGCGCTCGCGGTAGGCGTGAAATGAATTCGCCTCCGTGTCGATGCCCAAGGCGGGCACCGCACGCCAGCGTTCGAGCGCTCGGTCAAGAGTGGCGACGTCGGCCACCCAGCGCACTGGCGGCCATGATTCCGAGATCCGTTCCAGCATGCTCGTTTCGACTAGTACTGACGTAAAAACACCGGCGTCGTCATCGCGCTGCCGGAGGAGTTGGAGTTCACGATCTCAGCGCGCCAATAGCAGGAGCGGTTGGGGACGAAGTCGGTGATCGGCGCCGATCCCCCACCCAGCAACCCGCTGACTTGCGCGATCACGGTTTCGCCTTGAAGCGTGCCGCGGTAGACGGTGAGCGTGGACGGCCGCGCGGCGCTGACGTTGTAGAAGAGTTCCAAGGTCACGGGGAAGTTCGGCGGCACCTGGTTAGCAGGCACGCTCAAGAGCTCGCCCATGCGCAGAGTGCGGGAACCGCCGCGCAACTCCATCTCCAGAAACGGTCCATTGGAGAGATAGTTACGCCCGCTCTTCAGCGCGGCGATCAGATTCGCCGGCGTCAGGGGGCCCGGCACCCAAGTGTGAGTGGCTCCAAAGTTGTACGCCGCCTCGTGCGTGTCGCTGCCGGAGTACGGGTAGAGCAGGCGTCCTTCGCGCAGGCGGTCCAGCCACCAGTCGCGATAAGGGCCGGAGAACAAGGAAGCGTTTTCGGAACCGTTCCACACTTCCACCCCCCACAGGCCGTTGGCTTCCTGGCCTCTGATGCCGGCGACGCTGTTGTAGGCCCAGTAGGCGGCCGCCGGATGGTTCGCAATCGTGAAGCCGCCGGCGGAGTTGACCGCCGCCCAATTGACCGACTGAGCGTTGATCGGCGCGTCGCAGAAATCCAGGAAACCGTCGCTGCCGCCGGGTTTGCGCGTCGTCACGCCGTGCGCGCCCATGTGATGCACGGCTTCGCCGAAGCCGAGCGCGCAGAGCGCGTCCGCCGAATCGCCGCCGCTCTGGGGGCCGGTCTCGCGGCCGCTGATTTCCGTTCCGCAGATCAGCACGAAGCTCGGATCGGTGAGAGTCTGGGATTCGGACAGCACCGCGGAGAACTCGGCGGCGTCGTTGATGCAGTACGAATGTGTCGTGGTGCTGAAGAAATCGAAACCGAGCGCTTGGAATTGAGCTTTCAGTTGCGCGTTGGTGAAAGACCCTGTGATGTTGAATGATTCCGCGGCGCAGGAGTTGCAGCCGGCGACGGCCTCGTCGCGGCAGTTGTGCACGTGCAGGTCGCCGGCGTGCCACGCGCCGGGGCCGTTGGCGCCGAGCCGCTCGGCGGGAGGGCCGAACAGGGCCTCGAGCAATCCGATCTCATGCGCGAGACGCGCGCTCCATGCTGCGCCGTCGGCGGTGCGTCCGCTGACCACCACGGTCAGCACGCCGGAGTCTCCGGGCAACGCGCCGGCGCCGAGCACTTTCCCGAGATCGACCGCGAAGCGCAGGTTGCGCAACTGCGCCGCGCCGCCGGCTTGGAGTTCGCGCACGCCGGCCACGATACGGGTGAGCATGCGCGCCTCGGTCTCGGGGTCGAGTTCCGCGCGTTGATCGAGCGGAATGAACAGTCGATGGTTGTGCCGGTGCGAGAGATCGGGCGACACCGCCTCCATCAACTGGTGCAACTCCTCCACGGCGCCGCGATCCCCCGCGAGCGCTTCGCCGTGTAGCGGCAGGCGCGCCATCGAGTCGCCGCGGTCGTCGAGCAGCTCCAGCTGGTCGAGATAAACCGGCGCAGCGCCCGCGTTGTAGAGCTGCACCCCCATGGTCACGACCGCGAGGGGGTCACGCACTGAGTCCATCAATCCGAAGGGCCAGATGCGCAGTCCATCGGCGAACGCCGCGCCCGACGAGGCCCGCTCTGATCCGGGATCGGCCTCGATCCGAGCGGCGAGAAAACCGAGCGCCAGCCCGGCCAAGGAGAGCATCGGGACGAGGGGACTGCGCATCTACCGCCATTCTGACATAGGCCGGCGGGCGAGGCTCCCCGGGAGGCGCGTAGGGGCTTCTTGAGGCTGATTTCGCCGGCGAAATTCGATTTCGCCAGATAAGCGCCGGAAAGCCTCTGCTTTCGGGGTAAAACTTAGGGCTCGGACAGGTCCGAGATGGCGGAACCTCTGCCCGCCCGAATCAGTCCAGAACTTGAGAGTCCCCTCGCGGACCGGCATTTTGCCATCCACGCGGCCCCTCGTTCACCGAGACCCACGAATCGACCCATGAAACTTCATCACCTCCTTCTGGCAGGCGCAGCCTCCCTGGCTTTGGTCCAGGTCGGTCGCGCATGCATCGAGGAGCTGGACCTGCCGCAGATGGTGGCGAAAACGGACACTGCTGTGCGCGGAACGATCACCGACGTGCGCACCGTTCGTTTCGTGCCGCCCGGCGACGACCGGCTCATCTACACCTTGATCACCGTCGAGGGCACTGACCTTTACACCGGTCAACCGCGCACCCTCGAAGCCGCCTTCCTCGGCGGCACCTACCAAGGTGATTCGATGATGGTCACTTCGATGCCCGCGCCGGACGAGTACCGGCTCGGCAACGACGTGGTGATGTTCAGCGCGCCGGTCGAAGGCTGGGGTCCCGAAGTGGATCGCTGCGTCTACGCCTCGATGGGCGGGATTTTCCGCGTGATCGACGGCCGCAATGGCGCCGTGGTGCTCGGCAAGGGCGAAGGCTTCGCCGTCCAAAACAACGTGCTGATCGAGACCCTGCGGTCCGCGATCGCTCAAGAAGTGAGGCTCAAGTGATGAAAAATTTCCTTCGTCTCGCGATCGGCGGCGCGGTACTCACCGGCTCCGCCATGCTGATGGTGCCTGACAGCGCCGTCGGCTACAGCGTGCTCGGCGGTTCGCTCGGCACCGGCCAGCGCGACCACCGTCTCTACAACACGTTCACCGCCTCGGGCGCGAACGACAACAACACCATGATCGCGAACATGCCCGGCTACGACGGCGCGGAACTCGCGATCTGGAAGGCCGGCGCGGAATGGGGCGCGCGCGCCTTCGGTGACGGCAGCGGCGACACCACCCAGAGCAACCTGGGCGATGGCGGCGCCAACCTGAACTTCTTCTGGAACGGCGAAGCCAGCGGCATCGGCGGCTCCAACGACAACATCCACTCCCCGATCGCGGGCTCCTCGGGCGGCGTGCTCGCCTACTGCGAGACTCCGATCGCGGACGGCTGGCGCATCCGCTACTACCAGAGTTGGTCTTGGCAGGACGGCCCCGGCAGCGTGTCGGGCGGCATCGACATCCAAGGCGTGGCTTGCCACGAGCTCGGCCACGCGCTGGGTCTCGGCCACAGCACGGTCGGCGGCGCCACGATGTATCCGAGCATTAGCGGCACCGGTGTCGTGACCCGCTCGATCGAGACCGACGACAAGAACGGGGTGAAGGCCGTGTACGGAACGATTTCCGGCAGCATGGCGCAAATCACCAGCGTGACGGGCAACTTGGTGCCCGGCGGCAGCGTGACGATCAACGGCTCCGGCTTCCACGCCAGCGACAACAAGCTCTGGCTGGACAGTGACGTCGTCAACGGCGGCAGCACGGGTGGCACGCCGTTCCTGATCAATAGCCTTCCCAGCACCAACGGCGGCACGAAGATCACCTTCACGCTGCCTGCGAGCGGCTACGTGGCCGGTTCCATCCACGTGAAGAACGCGACCCACGACCAGCACTACGCGGTGTCCGAAGGCCATCCCTTCGACGTGGCGG
>JAQBVK010000214.1 GCA_027623585.1 Planctomycetota bacterium | reverse complement strand
CAACGTGGACTCGCTCGCCGCAGGCAGCGACGGCAGCGGATGTTTCGTGGCAACGGCTGCGCACGGCAATTACGACGCGCCGGAAGTCAAGGAACTGCGCGCCTTGCGTGATGAGTATCTGGCGATGAGCGGCACCGGCCGCTCCTTCATCCGCTGGTACTACCGCGAAGGCCCGTCCGCCGCGAACTGGATCGCCGAGCGCCCGTGGGCGCGGAGCGGGACACGCGTGGCGTTGCAGCCCGCGGTATTGCTCTCGAGCGCGCTTACCCGTTGGAATCCCGGTCAGCGTTTCGCGTTCATGCTGCTGATGGTCGGCGCGTGCTTTGCGTTGCTGCGCCGGCGCGGCGCGTAGTCAGGCGGATCTACCGGCCGATGCGGCTCAACCGCCGCGACGCAACGGCACGATCCCGACCGCGCGCCCTTCGCGCGCTTCGCCGCGCGAGGTCTGATCGAGCGTGACGATCAGCTCGACGGTGACGCCGGGTTCAATCACCGCGCTCCACAACACGCGCGGATCGGGCTCCGCTTGCTCGTGCTCGACCCAGGCGACCTCCCAAGCGCCGCGTTGCAGCGCGCCGGACTGGAAAGCTCCGCGTTCGTCCGCGCGCGTCAACACCGTCATGCCGGTGTCGAGGTCGCGCAGACGGATCCACGCGAAGGGGACTTCGAATCCATCCATGCCGAAGACGTAGCCGCTGACGGTGCCGCCAGGCTCCAGGGTCAGTTCGACCACGCGCACGCTTACGGTGGGGATCGCCACGTCCTCATGGACTGCGCTCGGGAAGAAGCCTGGCGCCACGGCGTGCAAGCGGTAACGCGCCTGCGGCAATCGCTCGAAGCGCACGCTGCCGTCGAGGTCGGCAAATCCGCGTGCAGCGGCGGCTGCGCCCGGTTTGTCCGCCCAGTTCAGGAAGACCTCGGCGCCGAGAATAGGACGGCCCTCCTGGTCGATGACGCGCGCGACCACTTCATACACCGTGGCGTCGGTTTCGGACTCGGTCGTCGTCCGCACCGGGTCCGCGCCGTCGCCGAGCGTGGCCTTGGCCGGCTGCTCGCGCCAGTGCTCGGATTCGGGCGGCAGCGAGTCACGCTCGGAAGCGGGCTGACACAGCAGCGAGCCGCCGAACACCGCCGCGAGCAAGATCAGCAGCGCCGCCAGACCCCAGAGATTGCGGTTATTCATCCCAATTCCTTCGGGGGTAGTTCTACCACGACGTTGACCTCGGCACCTGCATCGCGCGCAATCAGGCGGAATCCGTCCGTCGCGGCTTTGCGGCGTAGCATGCCGAGACCGAGGCCCCGCTCCATGCGCGGCGACCAAGCCCATGAAGTCACGCTGCCGAGAACGCGGCCGTCGGCGTCGGCGAGTTCGGCGCCCAGGAGTTGCGCCGGCTCTTCACCTTCGGAACGCAAGCGACAAAGTTGCCGCGGAGCTTCGCCGTAGGTGTTGATGCGCGCGACGACTTCCTGACCGGCGTAACAACCCTTGCTGACTGAGGCGCGCCGCCATTCATTGCTGTTCGGCAGCGTGGTCTCCTGATCGAAGTCCGCGCCCCAACGCGGCACGAAGGCTTCGATGCGAAGCGTCTCGCGCGCCTCTTCACCGATGCAGGGCACTCCGGACTGCGCGAGATTCTCGTTGAGGCGCACCAGCTCCGCTTCAGGCCCGAGGATTTCGATCGCCGGTACGCCGCGATCCGGGCGGCGCAGCAGCAGTAGCGGATCCGCGCGTGACGCGCCGAAGGCGCCGAGTTTGGGCGGAGGCTCCAACCCAAGTCCCGCCAGGTGACGTTCCGCCAAAGGACCGAGCAGCAACATGCGACTCCATGCGGCGCGGCGCAGCTCGAATCGCTCGGAGAAATGCAGCATGTCGAAGCGCTGGGCCACCGCGTCCGCGCGTGCGGCAGGCAAGTCGATCCCGAACTCTTCTTCGGATCCGCCGGGCAGCGAGTAGAGCAGGAGATCGGAGATCCAATGTCCTTTCCCGTCGAGCAGCGCCGACCATTGGCCGCCGCCCGCCGTCAGTGCGCGCAGATCGCTGCTCGTCACTCGTTGCAAGAAGTCCCTCGCGTCGGGACCGCTCAGCTCGAGCCACGCGCGATCCGCGCCATCCGCGCGCGCGCAGGCCTCATGGGCGGCACGGTAGGCGACAAGGTTCATGATTGGAGATTCTATGCCGGCACGGCGACGACGAGCAGTTTGTCCGACAGCAGCGGCGCGCGTCGCACGGGCAGCTCCGCCGTGATACGGAATCCTGCTGCTTGCATTTCGGCGCGAATCTGCGCGTGTGAAGGGTTTGAAGGCGAGCGATCGCGCAGGCCTAGCCGCCAGCGCAATCTCCGCCCCCAGACGCGCAGGGTGCGCCCGTGCCTCCAGTCGACAATCACCCCGAGCCGCGCGACGCGCCGTAATTCGAGCAGGAATCGTCGTCGTTCTGCTGGATCACGGACGAGATGCAGGAGCCTTACGCAGGCGACGGCATCGAAGGCGCCGTCCGGGAAAGGCAAGCGCGCGCCGTCCGCGCACAGCAGAGTTGCGCGCGCATGCTTTTCGCGCGCAACCGCGAGCATCTCCGGAGCAAGGTCTACGCCCGTCGCGCGCAAGCCGAGATCGCTCCACAAGGCGGTGAAGCGCCCGGTTCCGCACGGGAGGTCGAGCAAACTGCGCGGAGTTTCCTGCGCTGCCTCGGTGAGAGCGCTCAACGCGCGCCGCAGAGCGCGCGCTTTGCGCGCATCGCGCGCCCGGCCGACGGCTCCGTGCCAACGCTGGTCGTAGTCCGCCGCGACCGCGCGGTCGCGATAGACCTCCAGCTTCGCGGAGCGCGCCGATTCCTGATTCATCCGCGCGAGCGTACCCTGGAGGCGATGCCCGGGCACGATTTGCCGCCGCTCCCGCCGCGGCCGCGCGACGCGCACAAGGCCTCGATGGGGCGCGTGCTGCTCATCGCCGGCTCGCGTGGCATGGCAGGCGCCGCCGCGCTTGCTGCCGAAGCCGCGCTGCGCGGAGGCGCGGGCTACGTGGTGATCTGTTGTCCCGGCTCGATCACGCCGGAACTCACGGCCGCCGTGCCGTCGGCGATCTTGAAGCCCTGCGGTGGTCCGGATCAGGAAAAACTCGGCGTGGCGGATCTAGCCGTGATGACACGCGAATGCGCATCTGCACAGTCGGTGGTGGTCGGGCCGGGACTTGGAGCCGGCGCGCGAAGCTGGCTGCCAGCCTTCTTGCGTGCTTGTAAATCGCTTCCGCTGGTCCTCGATGCCGACGCGCTCAACGCGCTGGCTGAACGCGGTCGTTTGGCGCTTGCTGAACTGCCTACCGACGCCGTCCTCACTCCGCATCCAGGCGAAGCGGCTCGCTTGCTCGAATGGAGCGAAGGCGGGGAACGGGTTCAGGCGGATCGTGCTGCCGCACTGACTGCGCTCTGCGCGCAAACACCGGCTGTGGTCGTGCTGAAGGGCGCGGACACTCTGGTCGGCGCGCGTGACCGCGCGAGCTGGCGCAACCCGACCGGCAATCCCGGCCTGGCCACCGCAGGCAGCGGCGACGTTCTCTCCGGCCTGCTTGGCGCGCTGCTTGCGCGGGGCATGACGGCGTGGGATGCGGCGCGCCTCGCGGCCTGGTTGCATGGCCGCGCGGCTGACCTGATCGCGGAACGCGTCGGAGAAGACGCCTTGATCGCCTCCGATCTCGCGCGCGCCTTCGGCGCCGCTTTCCTTGAACACGCTGCGCTGTGCGGCGTAGGTGCTAAAGCATGCTGATGCTTGCCTTGTTCGCCGTTGCGCAGAATGCCATCCAGGAGCAGGCGTACGCCTGGATCCAAGACGGACTCAAGGTTGCCGCCGAGTCCGTGGATCGTGAAGCCTTACCGCCCGAGCTCCGCCTCCCTTATGACCTCGCGCTGCTTGCACCCGTGCGCACGAGCGGCATCGTCGTCACGGCGGAGTTGCGCAAGGCGGCCGCTGAGCGCGCGCTCGAAGCCTGGATCATCGGAACGCCCGGCTCGAAAGGCGACGAAGTCGCCGCGCGTTTGAGCGGAGTCGTCGGTGCGCCAGGCGCCGCGCGATTGGCCGAGGCTTTGCAGGGAGACGAAGCCGTGCCAGGCGAGGATGCGCTCGCTGCGCTGTTGAAGACCCTTCCGCTCACGGAATCGGCGGATGCGATTCTCGCCGTTGCGCTCGATCGCGAAGTGCATCCGAGCGTGCGCGGTGACCTCGCGGTGCATCTGCTGCTCGCGCACGGCCGACCCGCGCTTGCCGCGCTCGCGCTGGTGTTGACTCCGGACGAAGACGATCGCTTCCTGCGCCAGATCTTCACGGCTTGGCGAACGCTCGCGACCATGGATGACGTCGCGCTTTTGGAACGCATTGCGCGCGACTCGCGAGGCAGCGGAGCGCAGTACGCGCTGCAGATCTGGGCGCGGATCGAACGAGATCCCGCGCGCAGGCTCGAGGTCTTC
>JAQBVK010000213.1 GCA_027623585.1 Planctomycetota bacterium | reverse complement strand
GCGGCCTTGTGGCTCGCGCACGGACTCCTCGCCGCGTTTCGCGGCAAGGGACTGGTGCCGGACGCATTGGTCACGGAGCCGGTCTTCGCTGCAGCGGTCGGCCTCGGCGCCGCGGTCGCGGTCGCCACGGCCACGTATCTCGCGCTGCCGATTTCCACGACGCACGCGCTGGTCGGAGCCTTGGTCGGCGCGGGCTTTGCGGCCGGTGCGCCGGTGGCCTGGAGCGCGCTCGGTACCAGCTTCTTGCTGCCGCTGGCTTTGAGCCCCTTCCTCGCGCTCGCGGCTACCGCGCTGCTTTACCCGCTGCTGCGCGAAGCGCGGCGCGTTACCGGCGTGCAACGAGAGTTGTGCGTCTGCGTGGACGGCGGCGTGAGTGAGCCTGCGCTTCGTCGCGCCGACGGCAGCGTGGTCGCGCTGCGCGGTGGTTTGCAGATCACGGTGGCGGACGGAGCGAAGTGCGCCGAGGAATATCGCGGGCGCGTCTTCGGCTTTGACGCCCAGCGCGGGGTGGATCGCGCACACCTGGTGTCCGCCGGCGCGGTGAGTTTTGCGCGCGGCTTGAACGACACGCCGAAGATCGCAGCCCTGCTCGTGGCTGCGCCCGCGCTCGGGCTCGGCGGTTTCAGCTCGATGGCGGCGGTCGGAGCGGCGATGGCCTTCGGCGGTGTGTTCGCAGCGCGGAGGGTCGCCGCCACGATGAGCCACGGCATCACGCCGATGACCCACGGCCAGGGTTTCACCGCCAACCTCGTGACTTCGGCGCTCGTCACGACTGCCTCGTGGCACGGCATGCCGGTCAGCACCACGCACGTGAGTTGCGGCTCATTGTTCGGCCTCGGCGCTGTGACCGGCGGCGCGCGATGGAAGGCGATCCGTCGCATCCTCGGCGCGTGGCTGCTGACGCTACCGGTGGGCGCTCTTGCAGCAGCCGTCGCGACCGGGCTGCTGCGCGCGACGGCCTAATTGGAGACGGAAGCGGTCGCGGTGGCGAATCCTGGCACTTCGTCCAAATTGATGCCCTCTGGCGTGACGACGAACAGCATTTCGACGTTTTCGAGCCGGCCGATGGTGCCGACCTTCTCGCCGCGCGGATTGTGGATGCCGATCTTGGCGCCCACGTAGCGCGGATGCGCCGCGGTCAGCACTTGGACGACGCCGCGCGGGTCGAGCATCTCCTCGAGCTCGACGCGGGAAAGGAATCCTTCATCACTGAAGGAAACCACGAGCGCGCGGCAATCGAGACGGTCGATCACGGTGGAGAGCGCGCCGCGAATTTCGCCGCGGCGATTGAAGGGGCTGGCCGGTCCGCGGCAGTCGTCGCGCTTGCGCACGGTGCCATAGGTCTCGGGCTGATCCCAGCGCACCAAGGTCTCCCACACGTGGTAGTTGTTGCGGTAGCGATGCCGGTTGTAGGGCGGATCGAGATAGCCGACGTCGGCGGACAAAACTGCGGCGGCTTGCAGGGCGTCCATGCCGTGGGCATGGCATGCGCCCGCGTCCGGTCGAGAGTGCAGGCTCGGCAGAGCGAGCGTGAACGTCCGGAATGAACGCGGCGCCCAATCCTTGAGATAAGCCATTTGCACGCCCGTGGTGGAATCCACGCGGTCCGAAGCCAGCAACAAGGAGGTCAGCAGCACCGCTTCCAATTCCGGATCGAGCGCGGCTGCGGCAATTTCTTCGCGCGCGGCTTCGATGCGCGCGGCGTTCTCCGGACGGAAGAAGCGCGCCTCCTCGGCGTAAGCCTGCGTGAACCAGCCGGCGCGCGGCGGCAAGGCGTTGAGGCGCGCGATCCAGCGCTCGGCCTCTTCGGTCCAGCGCTCGCGATCGGCCTGCACGAGACCGGCGGCGAGGGTGCGCGCGTAAGCGTTGTGATCGTTGGCTTCGACGCGCACGCCGCGTCCTTTCAGCGCATGCGCCACGCGCGCAGTGCCGGAGAACAGATCCACCGCGCTGCGCGCGTTCGGAATGCGCGCGACCACGTCGGTGATGCCGGGCAGCAGCCGGAGCTTGGAGCCGAGGTACTTGATCACCCGACCGTCGCCGTCACCTGGAACTCCACCGCGATCGGGGTGGGGAGCGCGGTGATCGCCACGGTGGTGCGCGCGGACTGGACTCCGCTGAAATACACGGCCCAAACTTCATTGTAGGCGGCGAAGTCGCGGTCCATGTCGACCAGGTAGACGGTGACGTTGACGATGCGTTCGAAGGAAGAGCCGCAAGCCTCGAGCACCGCCTTGACGTTGGCGATCACGGCGCGAGTCTGCGCGCGCACGTCGTAATCGCGCGGACTGCCGTCGGGGTTCTTGATCGGTCCGCCCGGGATCGAATTGTCCTTCGCGTTGCGCGGGCCGATCCCGGACAGGAACAGCAGGTTCCCGACCCGCCGCGCGTGTGGGTAGGCGCCGACCGGCTTCGGCGCAGCGTCGGTGTGAACGATTTCGTCGCTCATGAGGGTTGCTGCGCGAGCACCTCACGCTCGCCGCGGTAATGGTCGGTGTCGTCTTCGTCGTATTCGAGGTTGCCCGCGCGTCCGGGCGCGGGAACCAGACCGACCACTGCGGCGCCGGTGCCCCATATCGGCGCGTAGGCGCGCACGCTGCCGGCGTAGTCGTTGTGTTGACCCATCGTGGCGGCCAGCCACCACAGCGCCTTCATCTTGGAATCGCCGTTGGCCTGGCGCGTGAACTCGCGCGCGAGTTGAGAAACGTCTTCGAGCCGGCCTTCGCCGAGCAGTTCGAGGAACTTGCGGTTCCACTCGTCGTCCTTCGGCGAATGGATGCGGTCGTCGGCCGGGTCGATCCACTCGGTGAACATGCGGTTCGAGAAGGAAGTCACGGCCACCGCGATCGCCTTGCGGCCGGACTGCTCGACCGCGTCGCGCGTGGCTTTGCCGAGCACGATGGTCTCGGCGCGGTCGGAGTACATGTTGCAGGACACCACGCCGGCCGGGATGCGGTTGTCCGGGTTCAGCAGCTTCAGCGCCGCCACCGTGCCGACGTCGATCGGAAAGCCTCGGTAGGCGACGGTGCGCGTGTGCAAACCGCGCGCGCGCGCGGCCGCGCACCAGCGCTCCGCGAAGGGCGCGTCCATGCGCAGCTTGTAACGCAGAGTGCCGTACTCGTGGAAGTCGTCGTCCACCTCCCACCAGTCCGGCTCCGGATCGGCCTGGAACTGATGGCCGATGATGCTGGTCCAGCGCGTGCTGAAGATCAGCAGCAGGTCAGCGTCGGAGCGCGCGATCTCGCGGCCGCACTCCTCCATCGCCTCACGCAACTCAGCCCAACCGGCGTTCTGCTCGGGCGCGAGCAGCGGATGCGGCTTGTTGGGCAGCACGTAGCCGCCGATCAGGGATCCACTCATGACAAGTCCCACTCCACGATCGCGTTGCCGGTGCCGATCACGGTGCCGTATCCGTGCACGATGGCGGGGATGGTGGGAAAGCCCATCGCCCCGATCATCCAAGTCAGGGCGCCGTCTCGCGTCTCGCTGACGCAGCCTTCGATGAAGTCGGGCATCTCGTCCACGATGCGGCGCGTTTCGCCGTTCCGCATCAGGGAAAGAATGTGATCATCCCAACGCGTCTGATTGGCGTTGTAGGGATGCTCGAAGGCCGGGTCTTCCGGATCGGCGGGTTCTTGCGTGAAGTGGCGATGGCTCAGGGAGCAAGTCGCCAGCAGCAGCGCGCGCTTGCCGAGCTTCTCGATCGCGCGCCGCGTGGCCGCGCCCAGCGCGAGCATTTCGCGGTCTCCGGCCTCGTTGCTGTAGTCGAAGTAGACGCGGTTGCTGCTGATCGCGACGATCGGCGTTTCGAAGTGGCCGAGGCTCAGGTAATTGCTGGTGATGGTGCCGTAGTCGAGGCGGAAGTCGGGATTCCGCATCATCTTGGTGACCAGGCCGCCGGCCGCGGCTTCGGCGCAGATCGCTTCGCCCAACTCCACGTCCACTGGCAAGTCAAACTGGAAGCGGAACAGGTTCGGGAAGATCGGATCCACCGACAGCCCCTTGCAGCGCGGGATGCCGAGGAAGTGGTGCCCGACCGTGGTCTTCCAGTGCGGCGTGTGCACGACGACGACGTCGAACTCGCGCGCCGTCAGCCGCGCGCGCAACTTCTCGTAGCCTTCCAGCAGCCCCTTCCACGCCCCGGCGCGCGAGGAGCGCGGCTCGTTCTGCGGTGGGTTCGCCGCATAGACCAGATGCGGCGGGTGCGGCGCAAGCACCCCCGTCACGATGCGTCCAGGGCCGGTCATAGGCTCATCCTAACGGCCCGCGGGACGCAACCGATCCATGCTGAGCAGCTCCTCCGCGATCTTGACCGCACTGACGGCGGCGCCGCGGCGGAGGTTGTCGGCGGTCTGCCACAGCCACAGGCGGCGTGGATGCGTCGGATCACGGCGCACGCGGCCGACGGCTGCGTCGTCCTTGCCGGCGGTCTCGCGCGGCGTGGGATAGTTGCTCCC
>JAQBVK010000212.1 GCA_027623585.1 Planctomycetota bacterium | reverse complement strand
CCGTCAACCACATCGGCGGTGCGTGGGAGAGGCCGAAGGCGAGCGATGAGATCGCGAGCGCGAGCAGCGGACCCGTGCGTCGATCGGAGGCGAGGCCGGCGAATAGCCAGCCCCGAAACACCATTTCCTCGAGCATCGGCATCAGGAGGATCGTGATGACGAGCGTTCCCGCCGCAGGGAACGGCGCGAGTTCGCCGAAACCGCGCACGATCTCGTGCCGCGCCGAAAAGCCCGCGCTGCGGCCAATCTCGAGCCACACCAGCAAGATGCCGATCAGGACCGGCAACGCGGCGAGATAAGCGTTCAGCGCGTAGCGCAGGCTCGGGCGTTCCTCGCGCGGAAGGAACCAGCGTGGGCGCGGCGCGAGCAGAAAGAGGGTCAGCAGCGCGCCGCCGAGTGCGAGAGCCACCGGCGCAAGACTCCATGGATGGGCTGGATTGGGATCCGCCGGAAGCAGCGGCTGCAAAACGCGCGGCATCAGCAAAAACAGCAAGGCCGCCACCAGCAGCAGCGGCTGCGGCAGCACGATGGGAACCGGAAGCTCGCGTCCGCGCCGTGCAAGGCGCGCCAAGGCAAGAGCGGAGAAGAGTCCGCCGACCGCCAAGAAGGCGAGGCGGCTGATCCAAAGCAGGATCATGCCGATCAAGCGTGAGCGCCGATCACGCCTTCGACTGGCGAGGAAGCGTTGGCGAGAAGGCGGCGCGCCATGCGTCCGGCCAAGTAGGAATGACGGCCCGCTTCACAGGCGAGACGCACAGCGTGGGCCATGCGCACGGGCTCGCGCGCAGCGGCAACGGCGGTGTTGAGCAGCACGCCGTCGCAGCCGAGCTCCATCGCGATCGCCACGTCGCTGGCTTGGCCGACTCCCGCATCCACGATCACCGGCACCTTGGCCTGCTCGACGATCAAGCGCAGATTCACAGGATTGAGAATGCCGAGGCCGGTGCCGATCGGCGAGCCGGCCGGCATCACGGCGGCGGCGCCGGCGTTCTCCAAGTGGTGAGCGAGACGCACGTCGTCGCTGGTGTAGACCAAAACTGTGAAGCCTTCGCGCGCCAAAGTTTCGGTGGCCTGAAGGGTTCCGAGCGGGTCGGGCAGCAATGTCTTCTGATCCCCGAGGACTTCGACCTTGATCAACTCAGTATCCAGCAGTTCGCGGGCGAGGCGCGCGGTGCGGATCGCGGACTCGGCGTCGAAGCAGCCCGCAGTGTTCGGCAAAAGCGCATAACGATCGCGATCGAGGAAATCGAGAAAGCGGCCGCCCGGAGGCTCGTTCTCAGGGATCCGACGCACCGCGACGGTCACCAGTTCGGCGCCAGAGGCCGCGAGCGCATCGCGCATTAGCTCATAGCTCGAATACTTGCCGGTACCGAGGCAGAGGCGCGAGCGCAGGGTGAGCGCGCCGAGAATCAGCGGCGCGTCGGTGAGTGAGGAGGAGATGGGCACGAGGGAGACGCGGGAAGGACAGAAGAGTGGCTCAGCCGCCGCCAACCAGCCGGACGATTTCGATGCGATCCCCGGGCTCGAGCAGGATCACGGCATGCTCGCCGCGGCGGACGACGTGAGCGTTTCGTTCGACCGCGATCCCCACGCCGGCGGCTCCGAGCTCCTGGAGGAGCGCGGCGAGAGTGAACTGGGGGCGCCAGGGGAGAGGGCGCCCGTTCACGACCACAGAATCTGGCCCCATCGGCTGGAGGTGATTCTACGCAAGTCCGTTGCCGTTCGCGGCTTGCGCCTCGCTCGCCAAGAAAATGCCAGTCTTCTCGCAACCCGTTTCCTTGAAACGACTTAGGATCATAGTCCTCCAATTGACGGGGCCAGTATCCCTTGTGGGCTCCTCACACCCTCGCTACAATGTCGCCGCACTTCGGGCCTCGCCCGAGGACGCACCTGGCTCACGGTCGATTTCGGTACCGGTGAAGCCGCGGGAAACCGCGGCCGCGCGCGGGTGTGGAGGACTCCTCCACACCCGTTTTGCATCCGGCCCGCAACCGGTCCGCGCCTGGAGAGAACATCATGCGCAAGGACGACGTGCTCCGGATGATCGACGCGATCCACCGCGAACGCGGGGTGGACCGGGAAATTCTATTCAATGCCTTGGAAGAGGCATTGAGCATGGCGGTCCGTAAAAAGGTCGGGGTCGAGGACGGCTGGAACGTGCAGATCAACCGCCGCGATGGCGAGATCTCGCTTTCTGCCCCGGACGGCTCGGTCACTTTGCCTTCCGCCGAGGAACTCGGACGCATCGCGGCGCAGACCACCAAGCAGGTCTTCATGCAGAAGATCCGCGAGGCCGAGCGCGACAAGACCTATGCGCAGTTCGAGAGTCTGCTCAACACGGTGGTCTCGACGCAGGTCCACAAGCTCGAAGGTCCCAACGTGATCGTCACGATGGCGGGCCGCACCGAGGCCCTGCTGCCGCGCTCCGAGCGCGTCCCGAATGAGCGCCTCCACGTCGGCGACCGCATGCGCGTCCTGATCAAGGAAGTGCGCAAAGAGGGCTCGCGCGTGGTGATCATCGTGTCCCGCAAGGACCCGATGTTCGTCCAGAAACTCTTCGAAGTCGAGGTGCCCGAGATCGCTGAAGGCGAGATCCGCGTGATGAAGGTCGCGCGCGACCCCGGCTACCGCTCGAAGGTCGCCGTCTACTCGCTCGATCCTCGCGTGGACTGCGTCGGCGCATGCCTCGGCGCGCGAGGCAGCCGCATTCGCAACGTCAACGACGAGTTGCGCCAGGAGAAGATCGACATCATCGTCTGGAGCGATTCGCTCGAGGAGTTGGTGCAGAACTCGCTGAAGCCGGCCAAGGACATTCCGATCGATCACATCTTCCCGGACGAAGATGCGCAGTCGGTGTTCGTGCTGGTCAGCGAAGAACAGAAACCGCTCGCGATCGGAATGGGTGGCCGCAACGTGCGGCTCGCGTCCGAAATCGTCGGTTGGAGCATCGAGTTGAAGACGCCTGCGGAGTACGAGGCTGAAATCATCGCGAACGAGGGTGGTGAAGCAGCGCATGGTCCCGATGGGGACGACGAGGACGTGCTGCCGTCCGCTGGCTCTGACTTTCCGGCGGAAGAAGGCGACGCCGATCTCGGCACCGCCGGCGAACCCGTCCGAACCGAGGAGGAAGCCTAGTCCTTGAGCAAGGTCAAAGTTTTTACGCTTGCGAAGCGATTCGGCTACAAGTCGGCGGAGTTCGCTGAGGTTCTGCGGACCATCGGCTTCCCGGTCACTTCCTACCAAGCCTCACTCGAGGAATGGGACGTTCCGATCATCGAGGAGCGCCTGCAGCGCGCCGGACTGATCGGCGGGCCCCAAGCGGAGGGCGAGGCCACGGATGGGAAATCCAAGAAGGAAACCGGCGGCGATGCCGCGGCTGCGCCGTCTTGGGATGACTTGATGAAGAGTGCTGCGCGCGACAGCGGTGAAGCCAAACCTGCGGCGGCGCCACCCGCGCCGGCTCCGCGCGAAGATCCACCCGTGGCGCCGCTCGGCGCGCGGGTACTGCGCCCGGCGCCGATGGCGCCCAAGCCCAAGCCGGCTGCCGCCGCGCCGAAAGCTCCGACCGTGGTTCCGCAACCGGCTCCGGCGATCGCCAAGGATCCGGCTCCTGCTGCGGCTGCGGCCGCCGCAAGCGCGGCGCCGGCTGCTGCCGCGCCCACGTCCTCGGCGCCCACCATCCAGCCGCTGAGCGACACCGGTGAAGAAGTGGGCGAAGTCATCAGCACGCCCGGCGGACCGCGACCCGCGTGGGTCGCATCGACCTCACGGCGCTCGGGTTGATTCGCACTCAGCAAGAGCAGCACAAAAAGAACCCGACCTTCACCGATCTGCGCGAAAAGGAAAGCACGCGTCGCCGCGATCTGCGCCAGAAGCAGCGCGAGCGGCAGCGCGACCGCCGACAGGGCCGCGTGGGTCCGAAGGGCATGAACACGATCGATCGCGTCCACGACGTGATCTTGGAACTGCCGATCACCGTGAAGTCCTTCTCGGGCGCGATGGGCATTCCGATCGGCGAGATCTTGCAGCGCTTGATGGATCTCGGCGTGATGTCCAACATCAACGCCGCTCTGGACTCCGAGACGATCGAACTCCTCGCTCAAGAATTCGAGGTCGGCATCCAGATCAAGGAAGAGACCGACATCGAGAAGGAGTTGCTCGCCGAGATCCAAGCCGCGCGCCATGCGGTGGACGACGACACGCTGATGACCCGGCCGCCGGTGATCACCTTCCTCGGCCACGTGGACCACGGCAAGACCACGCTGGTAGACGCGATTCGATCCTCGCGCATCGCCGCGAAAGAATCCGGCGGCATCACGCAGCACATCGGCGCCTACGTCGCCGAACTGCCTTCGAAGCAGACCGTCACGATTCTGGACACGCCGGGCCACGAGGCCTTCACTTCGATGCGCATGCGTGGCGCGCGCGCCACCGACATTGCCGTCCTGGTGGTCGCTGCCGACGACGGAGTCATGCCGCAG
>JAQBVK010000211.1 GCA_027623585.1 Planctomycetota bacterium | reverse complement strand
CGGCTCGCGTCAGTCTGGTCGAGATCGGCGATCCAGAGTTCGCTGCGCCCCATGACGCCCTCGCCACCCATGACGAAGGTCATGATGAAGCCGAACACCAGCACCAGCGCCGCCGGCAACGCGAAGCCGAGCAGCATCCCGACGCGGTCGCGCGCGTAGACGCGCAGATCCTTGGCGGCGACGGCGAAGGCGGCGCGCAGCGGCCTCATGCCGCCTCGTCACGCAGACTGCGCCCGGTGAGTTCGAGAAAAACGCGCTCCAGGTCCGCGTCCGGCACGCCCGCTTGCGCGGCCAACTCCTGATGTGTGCCGCACGCAGCCGCGCGCCCATCGTTCAGGATCAGCACGCGGTCGCAGAGCCGCTCCGCCTCCTCCATGTAGTGCGTGGTGTAGATCAGGGTCCGCCCCTCGGCGAGCAAAGTACTGAGCGCCTCGAACAAGTGATTGCGCGACTGTGGATCGACTCCCGCGGTCGGTTCGTCGAGCAACAGCAGTTCCGGACTATGCAACTCGGCGGCGGCCAAGTTCAGGCGCCGCTTCATGCCGCCGGAGAACCCCTCGACGCGATCCCGCGCGCGGTCACCTAAGCCCGCGATCGCCAGACTGCGGTCCACGGCGCCGGCGAGTTCGGCGCCCTCCAGTCCCTGGATGCGGCCAAAAAACGCCAAGTTCTCGCGCGCACTGAGTTCCTCGTAGAGCGCCAGCTCCTGAGGCACGTAGCCGATGCGCGCGCGCAGAGCCGGGTCGCGCCCCGGCCGCCGTTCCACGCCATCGAAGCGCAGCACGCCGCTCCAGCCCTCGAGCAGACCGATGATGCAGGACAACGCGGTGGTCTTGCCCGCACCGTTCGGCCCGAGGAAGCCGAAGCACTCGCCGCGGCGCACTTCGAAGCTCAATCCGTCCACGGCGCGGCGCGCGCCATAGGAGTAGGCGAGGTTCTCAACCTCGAGGATGGCGACGGAGTCAGGAGCGTTCACCACTTCGGCCCTAGAATACGCCTGAGGATGGCGCAGGACTCGCAAGCCCAGCGCCGCTTGGAAGAGGTTCTCGGTCATCAGTTCCGCCGCGCGGAGCTGCTCGAAGAGGCGTTGACACACGCGTCTTCAGCCGAGAGCCACAACGAACGGCTGGAACACCTGGGCGACGCGGTCATCAACCTCGTCGCGGCGGAGATGCTTTTCATTCGCCATCCGGACGCGCGCGAGGGCTTGCTGACGCAGTGGAAATCGCTCTTGGTCGCGCGTGAGACGCTGGCGCGCGTGGGCGAGCGGCTTGAACTCGCGCCCTACTTACGCGTCGGCGGTGGGCTCGACGGCTCAGCTCTACCGCGCTCCTTGCTCGGCAACGCCGTCGAATCCTTGCTCGGCGCGGTCTACCTCGACGCCGGCGGAGGACTCGATCCGAACAGCGGCGGACTCGCCGCTTGCGCGCGTCTCGCTGCGCGATGGTTGGAGCCGGAACTTGCCGCACTGCCGAATCGCCACGCGCGCGCGCACGCCAAGATGCTGCTCCAGGATTGGGCGCAAGCCGAACGCGGCGCGCCGCCGAGCTACGTCGTCACGGAATCGCACGAGCATCTGGACACGCGCTCTTTTCACGTCTGCGCCGAAGTCGCGGGGCGACGCTTCGCCGGTGCGTGGGCTCCGAGCAAGCGCGAAGCCGAACGGCTCGCCGCTTGGGAAGCCGTGCTGGTCTTGCGCGCCGAAGGCGAAATGCTGGGAGAGGATGGCCGCCAGGACCACTGATCCGGGGCCGGTCGGCGCACTGCGCGCCACTCCGGGCTGGCGCGCGCTCGCATCGCGCTGGGGCGCGCAACCGATGCGGTTGCGCTGGGGCGGACTGTGGGGATCCGCGAAAGCACTCGCGACCGCAGCGCTCGCGCGCGAGGCTGACGCTCCCTTGTTGGTGATCACCGCGGACTCCGCAGCCGCCGAACTTGCGCACGACGACTTGCTCGCCTTCGGCTGCGGCGCTTCCTTGTTCCCAGCGCGCGAGTCCTCGCTCGGCGTAGAGGCCGATGTACTGCGTGGGCGCCATCACGCGCTCGCGCTGCTGCGTCGCGAAGGCTTCGGCGGAACGCTGGTCGCTCCGCTCGCGGCGATGATCCAGCCGGCGCCTCCTGAAGACGAAGGCGCGACGCTGGAGCTGCGCGCAGGCATGAGCCTCGATCCCGAAGAACTCACGCGCAATCTGCTCGAGGCCGGCTTCGAGCGGGTGCCCTCGATCAGTGAACCGGGCGAGTTCTCGCGCCGCGGCGACATCCTCGACTTTCACGCGCCCTCGCTCGGCGAGCCGCTGCGGCTCGAATTCTTCGGCAAGGAACTCGAGAGCATTCGCGTCTTCGATCTCGCCACGCAGCGCACGCGTCACGTGATGAAGCACGTGGACGTTCCACTGCGCAGTGAGCTGCCGGAAGCTGCGGGCGCGGGCGAGGCCTTGCCGCTCGAACGCATGCCGTCCGAGCTGCGCGTAGTCCTGTGGGAACCGGCCGCCGTCGACGACGCGCGTCAGCGCCTGACTTTCCTTGGCGCCGACGCCGTTGCAGCGCTCGCGCGCTGCGAGCGGCTCCTTGAAGCGCGCGCCGTCGCGGAGTTCGCGACGCTGCCGGGCGCGGACGGAACCCTTCCCACTCTGAGCGTCGAGGAATACTGCCTCGGCGTCGCGCCCGGCGCCGCGCGCCTCGCCGAACGCGTCTCGGGCGGCGAGCAGGTGATCCTCCATTGCGCCACTGAAGCGGAAGCCGACCGTCTGCGTCAGGTGTTGCGCGAGAGCGGGCACTCCGAGAACGCTCTGGAATTGATCGAAGGCGGCCTGGAGCGCGGATTCCGCGTGCCGGAAGCCCGCATCACGATTCTTCATCACCGCGAACTCGTGCCTGGACACGGCGCGCAGCGTCCGCGCGCGCGCCGCCGGCGCGAGCACGCCGGCGAGACGCTGCAGAGCGCGCTCGCGCTCAAACCCGGCGACCTCGTAGTGCACGCCACTCAAGGCCTTGCGCGCTTCCGCGGCCTCGAAGCGAGCGCGCGCGAGGACGGTCAGGACGTCTTGGTCTTGGAGTTCGCCGACGCCGCGCTGCTGCAAGTGCCGGCTTCGCGCGTGGACATGGTCGAGCGCTACGTCGGCGCCGGCGGAGCGCCGCCGGAGCTCGATCGGCTCGGCGGCGGCGCCTTCTTGCGGCGCCGCCGCAAGGTTGAAGAAGCGGTGGAAGATCTCGCCGCCGACATGCTCGACACGCAAGCGCAACGCGAAGCGCTGCCCGGGTTCTCCTTTCCCTACGTGGAGAAGGAGCAGCGCGCCTTCGAGGACGCCTTCCCGTGGGATGACACGCCGGACCAAGCGCAGGGCACCGGCGAGATCCACGCCGACCTCGCGCTGCCGCGCGCCATGGATCGCCTGGTCTGCGGCGACGTCGGCTTCGGCAAGACCGAACTCGCGGCACGGGCGATCTTCCGCGCGGTGCAGGCGGGCAAGCAAGCCGGCTTCCTGGTGCCGACCACCCTGCTCGCTGAACAACACGCGCGCTCGCTCGCCGAGCGCTTCGCCGATTGGGCGATCCGCGTCGAACGCTTGTCCCGGCTGGTGCGCCCGCAGCAGCGGAAAGAAATCCTCGCCGGGCTTGCCGACGGACAGGTGGATCTCTTGATCGGCACGCACCGCATGCTCTCGAAGGACGTGCGCTTCAAGGATCTCGGCCTGGTGATCATCGACGAGGAGCAGCGCTTCGGGGTGCAGCACAAAGAGGAGTTGAAGCGCAAGCGCGCGCAAGTGGACGTGCTCACGCTCACCGCGACCCCGATCCCGCGCACCCTGCACCAAGCCCTCGCCGGCATCCGCGACATCACTTCGCTCACCACCGCGCCGGCCGGACGTCAGGAAGTGCACACGGAAATTCGTTATCGCGACGAAGACGCGATGATCAAGGAGGCGCTCGAACGCGAGTTAGCGCGCGGCGGCCAAGTATTTTTCGTTCACAATCGCGTGCGTTCCTTGGAAGCCACCGCCCAGCGGCTGCAGCGCCTCGCCCCGCGCGCGCGCATCGTGACCGGACACGGGCAGATGGGCGCGGAGCAACTCGAAGACGCGATGATCGCCTTCGTGCGCGGCGAGGCCGACGTGCTCTGCTCCACCACCATCATCGAGAGCGGCATCGACATCTCGAACGCGAACACCATCCTGATCGACGACGCGCATCGCTTCGGCCTCGCCGACCTGCACCAACTGCGCGGGCGCGTCGGACGCGCCACGCGGCGCGGCTGGTGCTACCTCTTGATCCCGCGCAACCAACCGCTGCCGGTCGACGCGCGCCGCCGCCTCAAAGCGGTCGAAGAGATGCGCTACCTCGGCGCCGGCTTCCAGCTCGCGCTGCGCGACCTCGAGATCCGCGGCGCCGGCAACCTGCTCGGCGCGGAGCAGAGCGGGCACATCCACGCGGTCGGCTACGAGACCTACCGCCGCCTGCTCGGCCAAGCGGTCGCGCGGTTGCGCCGCCGCGGC
>JAQBVK010000210.1 GCA_027623585.1 Planctomycetota bacterium | reverse complement strand
GCTCCACGGCGGCCTGGGCCGCCGGGATCTCAGCCTCGGTGATCGGCAACAGCACCACCGGCAACGGAGCCAGCCACAGCGGGAACCAGCCCGCGAAATGCTCGATCAGTCCGCCCACGAAACGTTCGAAGGAACCGAAAATCGCGCGGTGCACCATTACCGGACGCTTGAGCACGTTGTCGGCGTCGTTGAATTGGATGTCGAAGCGCTCGGGCAGATTGAAGTCCACCTGCACGGTCGGTCCTTGCCACTCGCGGCCGAGAGCGTCGCGGATCTTGAAGTCGATCTTCGGCCCGTAGAACACTCCGCCGCCGGGATCGTCGGTCAATGCCAGGCTGCGGCGCGCGGCGGCGGCCGTCAAAGCCGCGATCGCGTGCCCCCACACCTCATCGCTGCCGAGCGACTTCTCGGGCCGCGTGGCCAAGTACGCCTGATAGGAGTAGCCGAAGGCGGTGAGAATCTCGTCCACCAACTCCAGCACGCCGACCAGCTCGTCTTCGAGTTGCCCCGGAGTACAGAAGATGTGCGCGTCGTCCTGGGTGAAGCCGCGCACGCGCAACATGCCGTGCAAGGTGCCGCTCGGTTCGTAGCGGTAAACGGTTCCCAGTTCCGCGAAGCGCAGCGGCAGATCGCGGTAGGAGTGCCGCCGGCTGTTGAAGATGGTCACGTGACCGGGGCAGTTCATCGGTTTGACCCGGTGCGGCTGATCGTCGACCATCATCGGCGCCCAGATCATGTCGGCGTAGTTTTCGAGGTGGCCGCTGCGCTCGAACACCGCCTCGCCAGCGACGTGCGGGGTGTAGACCGGCCAGTAGCCGCGCGCCTCGTGCAACTGCCACCACCACTGCTCGAGCCGTCTCCGCACGTGGCCGAGGCGCGGATGCCAGAACACCAGTCCGGCGCCGAACTCGGGATGCACCGAGAACAGGTCGAGATCCTTGCCCAGCCGCCGGTGATCGCGCGCGGCGATCTCCTCGAGGTAGGCGAGGTACTTCTTGAGATCCGCCTTCGACCACCACGCGGTGCCGTAGATGCGCTGGAGCATCGGCTGATCGGAATCGCCGCGCCAATACGCGCCGGCCACCGAAGTCAGTTTGAAACCGTCGCGCGGAATCTGCTTCGCGTTCTCCACGTGCGGCCCTTCGCAGAGGTCAGACCAGGTGCCGTGATCGTAGAAGGTGATCTCCTCACCTTCGGGGATCGATGCCAGCAGTTGCAGTTTGAATTGCTGGCCGGCACTTTTCAGCCTTTCGGCGGCGGCGGCGCGGCTCATGGACGAGCAGCGGAACTCACCGGCTTCCTGGATGACCTTGCGCATCTCGTCTTCGATGCGCGGCAGATCCTCGTCGGTCAGCGGCCGAGAGAGCTGGAAGTCGTAGTAGAAGCCGTTGTCGATCGGCGGACCGATCGCGACTTGGCCGCCCGGAAACAGGCGCAGAACCGCGTCAGCCATCACGTGCGAGACGCTGTGACGGAGCGCGTGGAGGGTGACGGGACCGCCTTGCGGCTCGAAGGGAAGGCTCATGAGTTCAATCGCGACGCGCCGGACGACCGATCCGGACGGCGCGAGCGTGATTCTAGGCCGCCCACAGCCATAATTGCGGACGGAACTCATTTCGGGGAGTAAGATTGTGGGCTGGGCCTCTTCCCTGCCGTTCTCGTTCCATCCCCTCGCCGCCCTGTCCGTGTTCCGGCCTTGATCCTTCTCCCGTCTCTACTTGCGCTCCTCACCAGCGCCTCCGCCTCCGGAGGCCTGTTCCACGCTCCCCACGACTCGGTCTACTCGATCGCCGCGGCGAAACTGCCGAGCGGTCTGACCGTGACCGTCACGGTGGGCACCGAGAGCGCAGTCCTGTTCTCGCTTGACGACGGCTTGAGTTGGCAGATGCTCTCCGGCGATGGACTGGAGCTGGAGACGCCGTGGGAAGTCACCTATCACCCCGGGCTCCCTGCCGCGGGAGGCATCGGCCTCTTTGTCATCGGAACCGAACACGGCGCCTGGATCTGGGACCCGGTTGCCGACGTGGTCAGCGAGTTGAGCACCGGCTTCAACGGCGGGGACAATCACGTGATCGACCTCGAGTCGCCTCTGCAAGGCAGCAACGGTCCCGTGATGGCGCTCACTGAAAGGGGCGGGGTCTACCTGCTCTCGCCGTCCACGATGACCTGGCAAATCGTGCTGAACATCGGGCCGGTGTTCACTCGCCGCGGCGGCGTCGGCCTCACGCCGCACTACGACGCCGCCTCCCCCGCGCCGCGCACGCACGACATGTACGTCGCCGCGAACGGCAAGCTTTGGGTCTCGCGCAGTGAAGGCGCGAACTGGTCCCAGCACCCCGGCTTCCCGAACACCGCAAACCAGATCACGGACTGGATGATCTCGGTGGTGACCTTGTCCGAGGACTACGTCAACGACGGCATCGTGATGCTCGGTCGCATCCGCCAGGACCCGGTCTTCGCTTCCGACCGCGGCGAAATTCATCGCAGCGGCAATGGAGGCACCTCTTTCAACATGGTGCGTCAAATCGGCACCGGCGTGATGTCCTTGGTCTCGACGCCGCCCGGCCCCAATGGCGCGCGCTCGTGGATGGTGGCCGGCCGCTCCTTTCCGAACATCGGGAACTACCAGGGCACCGGCATCCTGATCAGCACCGACACCGGCTTCGCATGGGACGATTGGGGAAACGACCAGGATTTCCTGCTCGAGGACAATCCGGGCAAGCTCTCCGGCTACACCGCGCTGAACCACGAGCAGCAGTTTGCCGTTCTGCCGGACTACAACCTCCGCGGATACGTGATGTACGGGCGCCAAGAAGGCTTGTTCGTCTCCCATGACAGCGGCCGGCATTGGGTGCAGCGTCAGATGCGCGTCGAACGCGAATTCCGCGACGTGAAGACCCGGTGGACCCCCGATGGCGACGTGGCCGTGTTCGGCGCGGGCTACGGCGTGGGAACGATGATCCACGTTCCTGCCCTCAACTACGTCAATGAGCTGCAGATCGAGCCGCAGATGGTCTACACGCGCCGGCTCAACGTCTCGCCCAATTTCCAGTACGACGGCAACTTGATCGTCGCCGGAAACGTCACCTTGTGGTGTTGGCAAAGCGATCGCGTGCCAGCCGCCAACCCGGATGGCAAGACCTTCTGGTGGCAACCCGCCAACCGCGATCCGCTGACCATGCAGAAGTTGACGGGCTTCCCGCGGGTCGTCGAGTACTCCCCGCACTTCGACGGACGGGGCACACCGGGCAGCGACCAAACCTTCTTCTGGAACAGTTGGGACTTCGGACCCTATCGCTCCGAGAACAACGGCAAGAACGCCACCGCGCTGCACCAGACCTCCACCGGAGGCGTGGCCGGTGAGATGAGTTGTTTCGCGATCGCTCCCACCTACGACGCTGCGGGCAGCAAAACGGATGCCTACTGCGGCGACTCCAAGGGCCGCCTGTATCGCCTCACTAGCGAGCGTTGGAAGGAACTCGTGGACCTCGGGCCGATGATCGAAGACATGCTGATCTCGCCGGCCTGGGACCGTCCCACGGAGCCGGTGATCTACGCGGCCCTGGCCGGTCGCCCCTTCGTCGCGGCGGTGCGCGATGACCCCACGGGAGTGACCGTGACTCCGCTCAGCGCCGGTTTGCCTGCAGTGAATGCGAACGGCATCAGCGCGCATCCTGACTTCGCGAATTCTCCGGTGCTCTACCTCACGACCTTCGGTTCCGGCGTGTGGCGCATGGACCTTTCCGCGCCGAGCCCGACCTGGACTCCCGTGGGTGTTGGATTCCCGCGCCTATGGGCACGAGACATCGCCCCGTCACCCGACTTCATCAACGATCAGATGCTCTACGTCGCGACCCAGAACGGCATCTGGGAATGCCGTGACGTTCCGGGCGCTGCTTGGAAACTCCTCACCACGCGTGGCACGCGCGACGACGTCGACGAGTCGTACCAGTACTACGCGCCCTTGGATCCGCTCAATCCCAGCTACGACAACGCGTGGCCGTGGGCCGAGTTTAAGGCGTGGAACCTTCCGAGCGGCATCAACGTGTTCGGCGAGTCGATCCAGTTCACGACCTACGACACCTCCTTCGTCACCACCTTCGCAACCTGCAGTGACCTCGAACTGATGACCGTGGCCGGACCGACCATGGGTTCAGTGCTGCTGCGCGCGGTGAATCCATACACCGAAGCCTTGATCAAGGCGGTGACCGTGGATCTTGGCGCGATCGGCGGCGGCAACCAAACCTACCGCGTGCCCTTGGACTTCGGCGGGTCCAGGCGCATCAAGCTCTACGTGTCGGCTCGGCTCGACCCGGGTGAGATGTTCGCCTTCGACGCGATCGAGTTCAGGGACTGAGCGGCGCGTCTGGCTCCGGCCAGATCACCAATTCGCGTTCGAGCCGCACGCCGAATCCTTCCAGCACGGCCCGTTCGGCGCGCTCCACCAGAGCGCGCACGTCCGCCGCGCGAGCGACGCCGAGGATGACGATGAAATTGGAGTGACG
>JAQBVK010000209.1 GCA_027623585.1 Planctomycetota bacterium | reverse complement strand
TGGGACGAGCAGCGCGGTCTGCTGGTGGGCGATCCCGTGGAGGGCGCGCTGATGATCTTGCGCACCGAAGACGGCGGCCGCTCCTGGAAGCATCTGAAGGACGCCGCGCGCGCACACGCGGTGCCGAATGAGTTCGCCTTCGCCGCGAGCGGCACCAGCGTGTGCGTGCTCGGCTCCGCGCTCGCGTGGATTGGCACCGGTGGGATCGGTGGCGGCCGCGTGTGGCGCAGCGTGAACGGAGGGTTGGCTTGGACGGTCGTCGACACGCCGCTTGCGCAGGACCGCGAAGCTGCCGGCATCTTCTCGGTGGCGTTCGCGGACGCCACGCACGGAGTGATCGTCGGTGGCGATTACCTGCTGCCCGATGCCCGCGAGCGGACCGCGGCGTGGACCGAGGACGGCGGCCGCACTTGGACGCTCGCGCAGATGCCCCCCGGCGGCTATCGATCCGGCGTGGCAGCCCTGCCGGATGCTTCCTACGTCTGTACTGGGCCGGGCGGCACCGACCTCAGCCGCGACGGCGGGCGCTCCTGGCAGCCCATGATTGGCGTCGACGGAGAGCAAGTCCCCGGCTTCCACGCGGTCTCGCCGCCCTGGCTGGCGGGTTCCGAAGGGCGCCGAATGCGGCTCCCGAATTGAGCATGCAGGAGATCGTCACCCTCGAAGGGCACATCATCGATTCCGATCTGCTGCGGCGCGCGATGTCGCGCATCGTCGAGGAGGGGGCGGAGTTCGAGGTGCAGGAGTTCCGCGTCGGTCGCACCAACGAGGAGCCGTCCTTCGCGCGGCTCGCAGTGCGCGCCGCCGATCCGCACACGCTCGACCGCGTGCTCGAGGCGCTCTCCTATCTCGGCGCGGTGACCGCCCTCGGGGATGCGCGCTTTGCGCCCGCCGAAGCCGACGGCATTCTGCCCGACGAGTTCTACGCCACCAGCAACTACGCCACCTACACGCGCGTGGATGGACAATGGCTGGAGGCGCGCGATCAGAAGATGGACTGTGCGCTGGTGATGCGCGAAGGCGAACCGCGCTGCGTGAAGCAACGGCTGGTTCGCGCCGGCGAAGCGGTGGCCCTGCGCGGGCCGGGCATCCGGCTGCGCCCGCCGGAGCGACCGCGCACGGCGGACGGCTTCGGCTTCATGCACCACGAGATCTCGGCCGAGGTCAACAAGAGCCTCGCGATCCGCGCCGCCGCGCAGGCGATGCGCGACACCCGCGCCGAAGGGCGGCGCATCGTGCTGGTCGTCGGCCCCGCTGTGGTGCACAGCGGCGGCGACGTCGCGCTGGAGCGCCTGGTGCGCAGCGGTTGGGTGGACGCGGTGCTGACCGGAAACGCCTTCGCGGTGCATGACCTCGAGAAGGCGCTGCTCAAGACCAGCCTCGGCGTCTGTCAAACCAGCGGGCGCGCGCTGGAGGGCGGCTCGCGCAACCACCTGTGGACGATTAACGCGATCAACCGCGCCGGCGGCGTGGTTGCTGCGGTGCGCGCCGGCTCAGTGCCGTCGGGCGTGATGCGCGCCCTGGTCGAAACTGGGAAGGAATTTGTGCTGGCCGGTTCGATCCGGGACGACGGACCACTCAAAGAGGTGATCACCGACGTGCTCGAGGCCCAGTCCGCCTATCTCGAAGCGCTCCGAGGCGCTGGCATGTGCCTGATGCTCGCGAGCACGCTCCACGGCATCGCGGTCGGCAACCTGCTTCCGGCAAGCGTGCGCACGGTGTGCGTGGACATGAGCGAGTCGGTGCCGGTCAAGCTCGCCAACCGCGGCACTCTGCACGCGGTCGGCCTGGTGACCGACGTGGGTTTTTTCCTCGGCCAGCTCGAAGCCGAGCTCGCGCGCGCGTCCTGACCTACTGGGGCTTCGCAGCGCCGATCACGCCGGTGGCGAGCCGCGCGCCCGCGTTGCCGGTCGGCTGCGTTTCGAAGTCGTCCGCAGCGGCGTGCACCACGATGCCGCGCCCGATGATGCCGTGCGGGCCCTGCAACTTGATGTGCCGATCGACGCGCCGGTAACCGGCGTTGCCGTAGGCGTCGGCTTCGAGGTTGCCGAAATCGCCGAGGTGACGGCTAGCGGAGTCCGGTCCGCCGTGCGCATCTCCGGTCGGGTTGAAGTGACCGCCGGTGCAGAGCCCGTCCGTGCAATCGAGGTCACCCCACTCGTGGACGTGGAAGCCGTGCAGTCCCGGCGTGAGTCCGGACACCGAGGCTTCGATCAACACCCCGCCGCTGGTCTGCGTGAAGGTGATCGTGCCTTTCACCGCCTCGTTGCCCTGGGTCGGATGCAGGACGCAGGTCGCGCGCGAGGTCGCCGGCGCATACTCGTCGAAGGCCTTCGGGTCGGTCACGATGACCGCGCAGGACGCGGCGAGCAGAGCGAGGGTGGGGAGCAGCGCGAATTTTATGACTGCCTTATACCTCGTTGTTCGTGTTCAACCGCGGCGCAGTTCGGCGGGGTTCCCGTTCCGTATCGAGCCGACGCACACTCCGACGTAGAAATCCCATTCACCGGCGTCGTTGCCGAGCGGGCCACCCTGCGGATCGGTGACGGTGCCGCAGAGCACCGGGTCGTCCTGGGCGGGAGCGTTCCAGGCGGCGACGGGCGCTTGGCAGGCGCCGAGGAGGAGCAGCAGCGGGAGAGGCTTCATCAGAATTTTGGACGACGCGGGTCGCACGATCTGAGGAGCAATGTCAGTCTTTTTCGCCGGCATGCTGGCGAGCCGCATGCATGCGGCCGAGCACCAAGGCCAAACCCAGGCCGGCTGCCGCGAAGGGAAGGACCGCCAACGCGAGCCCTGAGGTGCCGACTCCCGCAGCCGCCAAGCCTTCGTAGCCATGCGCCACGACCACGTCGCCGCCGCGGTAGACCAGAGTGTCCATGAGCGGCTTCGACTGGAAGCGCGCGCGGCTACCGGCGACCGTGAACAGAACTTCGCGCGCAGGCTTGCTCATGGCGAACTCGCTCACGCGGCGGGTGACTTCGATGCCGGCCACCATCATCAGCGCCGGCGCCGCCGCAAGCGCGCCGAAACCGGCGATGGTGACCAAGGGCACGATGCCGAGGGTGAGGCCCACGCCGAAACGAGGTAGGAATCTCCCGGTGACGAACACCTGCAACAGCAGCGTGGCGGAATTGGTAATCAAATCCACGCGCGCGAGGAAAGCGCCACGCGCCGCCCGATCCGGATACTCGGCGCGCACCAGTCCCGCTTTGAGCATGTACAGGAAGCCGCTGCCGACCAGGAACATGAGCAGCTAGACCGTGACCGCGCGCAGATAGCGGTCAGTGATCAGCGCGCGCAGGCCGTGCCACCACGGATCCCGCGGCTGTGGCGTCGTCGCGGCGGAGGATTCACGGGCTGCCGGTACCACGCCGCGCGCAATGCGCAGCGCGAGTTCGAGCGACACCGCGGCGGCCAAGACCAGCGGCGCGTTACCGATCCGCTCGACCAGAAAGGCGGTGATCGCGCTGCCGCTCACCGCGCCGAGCGAGATTCCCGCCGCTACGAGACCGAAGACGCGCTTACCTTGTTCACTTCGGAATGCTTCCGACGCGACCGACCAGATCAGGCTGATCGCGAACAAGTTGTAGACGCTGACGAAAATGTAGAAGCCGCGGTCGGTCCAGAGTCGTCCAGCGCCAGCGGGATCCAGGAAGCGGATCAACGCCCAGAAACCGATCAGCACCAGGGCGAGCACACGATAGGTCGTGGTGAGCGTTCGCTTGGGAGTGGCTCGCGCAGCCAAGCGGCCGTAAGAGCGGTACCGCCAGCAAGGCGGCGAAAAAGGTACCGGTCCACAGCAGGTCGATCTCGTCGCTGCGGGTCGCCGCCACCTCATCGCGCAGCGGCCGCAGCATTCCATAGCCGCACCAGAGCAGGAATCCCGCGAAGGCGGCGCGCAGAACCGGACGGCCTTCGCCTGGGGCGAGCATGCGGTGGGCGGCGCTCATCGGTGGTGGTTCGCGGCAGGCACGCCAACAGCATGCGGCCGCGGGCGTAGCGTGTTACCAGGAAGCGCATGAAGCCTCCCTCCTCCCCGTCGCGCCGTCAATTTCTCGCCGCCTCTGCCGCGCTCGGCGCTTCGCTTGCGTTGCCGCGCAGCGCGGTCGCTGCCGTGCCCGCCAACCCGCTGCGCGCGGGCAAGCCCGGCAAGCTGCTGATCCTCGGCGGCACCCGCTTCCTGGGGCCCGCGGTTGTGCACGATGCGAAGGCGCGCGGCTGGGAGATCACGCTCTTCAACCGCGGCAAGTCGGACCCGGGCGCCTTTCCCGAACTCGAACATTTGATCGGTGATCGCGACGGCCAACTCGACGCGCTCAAGGGACGCGACTGGGACGCGGTGGTGGACACCAGCGGTTACGTGCCGCGCCACGTGCGCGACAGCGCCGAGCTGTTGAAGGATCACTGCGGACATTACGTGTTCGTGAGCACCGTTTCGGTGTACGACGACAAAGGCGTTGCCCTGAACGAGGATTCACCGCTCGGAGTGCTGAAGGATCCCTCGGTCGAGCAAGTCACGGGCGAAACCTACGGCCCGCTCAAGG
>JAQBVK010000208.1 GCA_027623585.1 Planctomycetota bacterium | reverse complement strand
CTAGGGTTCTAGGGGGAAGTTGGTCCCCTTGAGGGGGAAGGAAGACCGGCGGGTTCCAGGGGTTCTTTGGCCCACTACGGTCGTCCTATTGATACCCCATGGATGGGTTTCTGTCCATGAAGGGTCCAAGATTTTTCGGCTAACGGGCGACCGGATTGCGATTTACGGGGGGCTGAGGCCGAGCCTGTGCGAGGAAACAAGCGTCCTGGGCTGTTAATAGCGGGGAATCGAAGTATCGACATCTAAAGACCAAGAATCCACCCCGCCGGACAGATTCCAGACCTGCTCCACCCCGTGTTGGAGCAACATCGAGCACACGCGGGCGCTCCGAATCCCATGGTGGCAGTAGACGACGAGGGGCAGATTCCCTGGAGCTTCGAGGAGCCTCGGCAGCCAATCAGAGAGCGTGGAGAGGGGGAGCAACTCCGCTCCCTCCAGTCGGGCGAGTGCCCACTCCTCGGGTTCGCGGACGTCGATCAACCGACACGGGCGCCCTTCCCGGAGCCAGCCGGCCAACTCGAGAGCGCTGAGGCTGTTCACTCGGACTCGCTCCTCGCGGCGCGGCGCCAGAGCCATGAGGGGATCGCGTGCAGGTCCGCCTGCGCCATCAGCAGAGCGGGGACCAGCAGGAGCGTGATCAGCGTGGCGAAGGCGACACCGAAAGCAACGGAAACGGCCATGGGAATCAAGAACTGCGCCTGGAGGCTGCGCTCGAGGACCAACGGCGAGAGGCCGGCGATCGTGGTCAGGGAGGTCAGCAGGATGGCGATCAAGCGGCGCGGGCCGGCCTGGAGCGCGGCTTCGCGCAAGGAAGCGCCTTGAGAGCGCGCGCGATTGATGAAATCCATCATCACCAAGGAATCATTGACGGCGATGCCCGCGAGTGCGATCACCCCGATCAACGAGAACATGGTCAGGTCGAGACCGAGGACGACGTGTCCGAATACCGCGCCGACCAATCCGAAAGGGATCGCGCTCATGATGACCAAGGGTTGCGTGTAGGAGCGCAAGGGAATGGCAAGTAACACGTAGATCGCGATCAGCGCCAGCAAAGCGATGCCTCCCATCTTCTCGAGGAACTCGACCTGCTCTCGCTGGGAGCCTTCGAGGCGCCACTGGAGTCCAGGGTGGCGCGCGAGGAGGCCGGGCAAGAAATCCTTCTCGAGTTTGGCGACGATTTCGTCTGGGGATGCGATCGACTTCCGCACGGTCGCGAGCACGCTCACCACGACGTGCCGATCCTCACGCTCGATCAGCGCGGTGCCGGGGCTCTCCTCGACGACGGCCGCGGTGGAGAACGGAACCGCGCGTCCGTCGGGCGCCCGCAAGCTCATGCCCTCCAAGGTGTCGCGTTGGGAGCGCGAGGATTCCGGAAGCATCACGCGCACTTGGACCGTGTCTCGGCCGCGCTGAAACTGTTGCACCTCGAGCCCGAAGAATGCGTGCCGCGCTTGCGTGGCGAGGTCGGACAGAGTGAAGCCGAGAGCTTCGCCTTCGGGAGTCAGCCGCAGTCGAAGTTCGGGCTTGCCGGGGCGGTAGGTGGAACGCGCGGCGTCGACGCCGGTGCGCGAGGCGAGATGATCGCGCAGCTCGGCGGCGGCGACGGCGAGTCCCGATGCGGGGAGCCCGCTCAACTGGAGATTGACGTCTCCGTCGCTGGCCATGAAGTCGTCCACGATGGTGACTTCTTCCGCTCCCGCGATCGGCCCGACTGCTGCGCGCCATTCTTCGGCGACCTGCGCCGCGCGAAGTGTGCGCGTCTCCGAAGAGGCGAGTTCGAGCCACACTTCACCGAGGTGACTGCCGGATTCTCCGGGCCCGAGCGCGGCGCTGCCGCCCATGCTGCGCATCAATTCGCGCACCGGTTGGCTGCCCAGCGAACTGCGCACGTGCCGAATCGCGGGGTCACCGGCGTCGTCGTGGAGTTCAGACTTCAAGGATTCCGCTGCGAGTTCGAAACGCGTCAGCAATTCGCGCGTGCGTTCCGGCGGCGTGCCGAGCGGCATCGTGATTTCGGCCATCACCCAGTCCGACTCCACTTGCGGAAAGAAGTTGAAGCGCACGCGGCCTGAACCGGCCCATCCGAGCGTTACCAAGAGCAGCGCGACGCCGACCGAAATTGTCAACCAGCGCCAGTCCAAGGCGCGCGCGAGCAAGGGCTGGTACACGCGCTCGACGAAACGATCGAGCGCGGCGCTGATTGCGCCTTGCACTCGAGACCAAGGCCCTTTGCGGCGCTCCTCGTCGAGAGGCAAGTTGCGCAAGTGGCTCGGCAGGACCAAGAAAGCCTCGATCAGCGAGAACACCAAGGCTGCGATCACGATCAAGGGCACGTTGCGCGCGTACTGGCCCATCGTGCCTGGCAGCGCCACCATCGGCGCGAACGCCGCCATCGTCGTCAGTACCGCGAAGGTCACGGGCACGGCCACTTCTTGAGTACCGCGGATCGCTGCCTCCATCGGGCTGGCCCCGGCTTGGCGATGGCGGTGAATGTTCTCGGCAACGACGATCGCGTCGTCCACGACGATGCCGAGCACCAGGATGAACGCGAACAGCGAGATGAGGTTGATCGAGACGCCGAGCAGGGGCATCAGAGCGATCGCGCCGAGCATCGTCACCGGAATCCCGGCCGTGACCCAGCACGCGAGGCGCAGGCGCAGGAATAAAGCCAGCATCACCAGCACCAGCGCGAGGCCGGCGCGCCCGTTGCGGATCATCAAGTCGAGACGGTCGCGCAGAATCTTGGTGTCGTCGGCGAGCAACGTGGCGTGGACGCCTTCCGGCAAGAGCAGACGCGCGGAGGCGAGCGCGCGATTCACGTCATCCTTCATCTTCAGCGCGTCTTGGCCCGCAGTGCGGAACACGTCAAGCATCACCGCGGTCTCGCCGTCGAGGCGACTCGATTGGTCGGTCTCCGCCCAGGACTCGCGCACTTCTGCGACCTCGCCGATCAGGATCCGGGTCCCATCGGGTCGCGTGCGCAATGGGATTTGCGCGAAGTCCACTGCTCGATGGGCCTGACCCTTCGCGCGCAGAATCCGATGTCCTTCCTCGGCGCGCACGCTGCCGGCGGGCAAGTCGAGCGAACTTCGTTGCACCGCGGCGGCGACCTCGGTGAGCGTGAGCTGCCAGGCGTCCATCGCGGCTTCACTCAACTCGATCCAGATCTCAGGATCGGGCTCGTTGGGCTCCCGCACCAGCGAGATCTGCGGTTGCGCGAGCAGCGCGTCCTCGACGACTTCGGCGGCGCGTCGGAGATCCGCGCGCGACGCCGCTCCGGAGATGGCGACGGTGAGTACGCGATTGTCGATCTCGACCAGCGTGACCACCGGATCTTCGGCTTGGTCGGGGAGATCGTCGAGCTGGTCCACTTCGAGTTGGAGGTCGTCGAGGATCTTGCGGCCATCGGCGCGATCCACGAACTCGACCACTACCAAGCCGACGCCTTCGCGCGAAGTCGAACTCACGCGATCCACGCCTTTGACGCCTTGCACCGCTTCCTCGATCTGCGCGCAGACGCCTTCCTCGATCTCCTGAGGCCCCGCGCCCGGATAGATCACGACGATGGTCGCGGCGTCGGCGCGCGCGGTGGGCAACACTTCGCGTTCGAGCGGGCCGAGCGAGATGAGGCCGGCCACTGCGATGAAGGCCATCAGCAGATTCGCCGTGACCGGGTTGTGGACGAACCACGAGATGATTCCGCGCATCTCTCAGTTCCGCGCTAGCGCGCCTCGCGGGGTTCGACCGGCATTCCTGCGACCGCGATGTTCAACGGAGTGAGGCAGATGCGCGCGCCGTCCGCGATGCCGCGCAACAACAATCCTTCCTCAATTTCGGCAACCACGAGGGCGGTGGCCAAGCGCAGGCGGTTCTCGGCGTCCACGATCCACACGCGGCCGTCTACTTGCCGCGCCGAGCGCGGCAGCAACACGACGTCGGCGAGCTCGGGGCCCTGGATGCGCGCGCGGACGAACAGTCCGGAGAGCGGCGCGCCTGCTCCTTCACTGCCTGCGTTCAGGCGGAAGAGGGCGCCCACGGTGCGGTCTCGCGGATCCACCGCGGCCTCGATCCGAACCAACTGCGCCAGCCACTCCGCGCCGTTGCCGAGGCCCGGATCGAGGATTGCCGGCAGCGGCGTCACGGCCCCGTCCATCGGGATGCCGAGGGTGATCAAGTCGGCGAGCCGCAGCACGACGCGCGCCTCGACGTTTTCGGTGCTCTCCAAGCGGGCGAGCGAAGCGCCGGGAGTCACCACCGCGCCGGGAACAGCGAGCCGCACTACGCAGCGACCGTCGAAGGGCGCGAGAATCTCGCAGCGCGCGAGCGCCGTTTCCGCCTGCGCAACGCGCGCGTCCGCCGCTTCGAGCGCGGCCACCGCCAGAGCCACCTGCGGCTCGTGGAGCGCGAGCGGGGTGGCTTCCCCCGTGCCGAATGTTTCCCAATCCGCGCGAGCGCTTTCCGCGCCGGCGGTTTCGATCGAGAGCGCTGCCGCTGCGCGCGCGCGCTCGGCGCGCGCTGCCGCCAGAGCTTGTTCGGCATCAGTC
>JAQBVK010000207.1 GCA_027623585.1 Planctomycetota bacterium | reverse complement strand
TTGGTCGTCATGATCATTCGATGCCGGACAGGGAGAGCGAGGCGAGACGAGAGATTTCCGCCCAAGCGAGGGATCGGTCGGCGTAGGCACGCCATAAGGAGAGACGGAACTCGAGCAGCACGCGGCTGGCGTCGAGCAGTTCTTGGAAGCCGGTGGTGCCAGCCTCGTAGGCGGAGAGCGCGGCGCCGATCGCCTCTTCAGCCTTCAGCAGCAGCGAGTCTTCGTAGAGCGAGACGCGTCGGTCGGCGTCGCGCAGGCGGAACTCCTGCATCGCGAGATCGGAATCGAGACGCAGCAACACGCTGCGCTCGTCTTCGCGCGCGGCGCTCCCTTCGGCGAGCGCTTGACGTGCGGCGGCGGCGTAGGCCTCGCTGCGATTGGCGAGATCCACGCCGAGCGTCACGGCGAAAGCATCGTCGCCGCGTGATTCGAAGCCGGGCACGCCATCCGCCCCGATCAGTGTGTATTCGGCGCCGAGCGTGAAGTCGGGCTTCGCTTCCAAGCGCGCCCGCTCGTGTCGCTCTCCTGACGCGCGCGCTCGCGCCCGCGCGCGTTGCGCATCGGGCGAATGCATCTTGGCGCGCGCGATCAACTGCTCTTGCTCCGGCAAGTCGCCTCCAGGCCAAGCCTGCTCAGCCCAAGCGAGGTCTGGGGCTGGAGCGTCGAGCGCTTCCGCCAGACGAGCCAGCCGCGGCGCGCGCTGCTGCTGGAGTTCGCCAAGCCGGTCGAGCGTGCGGCCGATCTCCACCTGCAGCCGAACCAGTTCCGCATAGGCGGCCCCGCCGGACGCGTAGCGCGCCCGCGTCGCGGCTTCGATGCCGCGCAACAACTCCAGGTGACCTTCGGTGATCTGCTCCGCGTGAGCGAGGTAAATCAGCTCACTCCACGACGAGCGCGCGTCGGCTTCCACGCGCAGGAGTGCGGCGCGCACGCCTTCGGCTTCGGCTACTGCGAGTTCGCGCGCTTCACGGCCCGCGGCGTCGAGCCGGCCGGGCCACGGCAAAACCTGCGTGTACATCAGACGCGCCTGGGTAGGACCTGCGCGCGTTTCGAGCGGAGCCGCCCATGCGGTCAACGCAAGCTTCGCTTCAGGCAAAGCCGTGACTTGGGGTACGCGCTCGAGCGCCGCTTCCCAACGCCGCTGGGCGGCGCGTACGGAAGGATGCCTCGCCTGCGCACGCGCGATCAACTCGTCGAGCCCAGAAGCCTGCGCATCCACCGTCGCGCCGACGGCTACAGCGCGCGGCTGCGTGAATTCAGATCGTGCGACGCTCTCAGAGCGCGCGAGGGGGAGCGGACGGTGAGACGCGGGCGCGGAGCACGCGGCGGCCGCCAGCGGCAGCGCCAGGAGCGCCACCCGGAAGGCGATGGATGATTGCATTCTTCTGCATGGTCGAGACGTGCCGAAACAACGTCGCGGAAGGAATCCGTGTACCGCTCCGCCCGCGACGAGCGGGGCGGCACGGACGAATCCCTAGCAGAGAAACGCGTGGCTGCGCAAATACAGCGGACCCGGTGGAGCGCGAGGCTCCGCAAAGGCGGGCATCCGGAACGAGGAAAGAATGGAAACTTCCGGAACCGGAGGCAGGACGCACTCGAAGGCGTCCATCGCATACTTCAACGGGGAAGCGGCGAGGTCGCGGGGAAGCTGCGGGCTCGTCGGGGCCTCTCTGGCTGGCGTGACCTCGCAGCAGCAGTGATCCTCGGCGATGAAGCCCGGTCCGCTCGTCGGCTTGTCATCCTCGCAGCAGCAGGGCTCCCCGGCGACGCCGCAACCGCTCTGCGCTGCCGCCCAGGAGGCGGGGAGCAAGGCCAGGATGGCCAACAGGGCGGCGGAGAGGCGTCGGAGCATGGGACCCTTGTTTACATTACGGTCGAAGCAGGCTCCGGGAATGAGAAAACCCGGCGCCCGCCATTTGAGCGGGATTAGGCCCCGGTTTTCTCGGCGTCGGCGGCTTTCTTGCCCGGTAGCACGCTACGGAGCGCCGGGACGTATTTCGCCGGTTCACGGAAGAAGGCAGTCATGCACTCGCGGTTCGCGAAGTAGTAGCGCACCGGACCGACGGTCGTGAACCAGGTGCGATCCTTGATCTTTTCGTTCGGGTGGGTCAGGCAGACCGCTTCGGTCTGCGTGACGATCTCCTTGCGTTCGGTCATCGCCTTCAGGTACTTCTCCGGCTCGGCCGTGAACTTTGCTTCACAGTTCGGGCAGCAAGCGCGGATGCTGACGCCCTGATACATGAAGGAGTCGTCCCCTTCGATCTTCTTGCCGCTGACCGGGCAGAGTTCTTGCGCATGGCGGCCGGCGAGCACGTCCATGTACTTGGCGGGATCTGCGGCGACCTTCTTCGCGCACTTCGCGCAGCAGGTCTTGATCGTCATGGGGCCGACTTCGACCGATTTCGCGGCGGCATCCAATTCTTCGCCGGAAACCGGGCAAGTCGTCTGCACGTTCTCGACCATGAAGCCTTCAGAGTGCAAGCGGTACAGCCAGTAGTCCGGGAAGGCGACGACCTTCACCTTGCACTTCGCGCAGCAGGTGTAGATCCGGTTCCCTTGGTACTCGACGAAGAAATCCTTGTTCTCCAGCGTTTCGCCGGAAACCGGGCAGGTGGTTTGCGCCTGGAGGACTTTGACGGCGGAGGCGTCAGCCGGCTGGGCCGTGGGCTCGGTCTGTTGAGCAGTGGCGAAGGGCTCGAGGCCGAAGGCCAGAAGAGCGGACATGAGGATTGTTTTCATGATGAATCACCGCGCATCATACCCGCCTTAGGCAACCGGTGCGCACGCGCGCGCTAAGCTCCGGGTACGCATGAAGCTGCGCTCCCTCGCCTTGTCCTGCTGTAGCCTGATCATTCTGGCCATGGCGATCTGGCTGATCGCGGGTGATGAGCCGAAGGGCAGTGCACCGGCGGCGAAATCAGCCGCTGCGAAGCTCGCCTAGTTGGCATCCGTTAAGCCGGGGCCGCGCTTCGCTCCAAGCGGTCCGCCACCGCGGCACCGATCGCGAGCGCGCTGGTCGCGGCGGGGGAGGGCGCGTTCAGCACGTGCACGACACCGGGTTGATCGGCGAACAGGAAATCATCCACCAATGCGCCGTCGGGGAGCAGCACCTGCGCGCGCACTCCAGCGGGCGCCTTCTTCAAGTGCTCCGCGCGAATTTCCGGGATCAGGCGTTGCAGAGCGCGCGTGAAAGCGGCCTTCGACCAGGAGCGATGGACTTCCCCGAGCGCGGTGCGTCCGTGTTTCCACGCCAGTCGCCAGAAGCCGCGTGAGAACAACACCTCCGCGCAATCGCGCGGGCTGATGGTGCGCCAGTCATAGCCCTCACGCGCGAGCGCGAGCACTGCGTTGGGCCCGCATTCCACGCCGCCGCCGATCATGCGCGTGAAGTGCACTCCCAGGAAGGGAAAGGCGGGATCCGCGACCGGATAGATCAGGTGGCGGCACAAGCTCCGCGCCTCCGGCATCAACTCGTAGTACTCGCCCCGGAACGGCACGATGCGTCCTTCCGGATCCGCGCGGCTTGCGCGCGCGACGCGGTCGTTGTGCAAGCCGGCGCAGTTCACCGCAACGCCAGCGTGAAAGTCACCCGCCTCGGTCTCGGCGCGCACGCCGCCGGCTTCGGCGCGCAGGCGCAACACGCGCACCCCGGTTCGCACTTCGCCGCCGCCGGCTTCGATCTGAGAGCGCAACTTTTCGCACACCGTGAGGTAATTCACGATGCCGGTCTCCGGCACGTGAAGCGCCGCCAATCCCACCGCATGGGGCTCGCGTTCCCTGAGCGCTTCGGGTCCGAGCCGCGCGCAGTCGACGCCGTTCGCGCGGGCACGCTCTTCTAGGGCCGCCAATCGTGGCAACTCCTCTTCCCGCGTCGCCACGATCACCTTTCCGCAGCGCTCAAAGGGCACGCCTTCCGCCGCGCAGAATTCTTCTAGCAGCCGCTTGCCTTCGCGGCAGTTCTGCGCCTTCAACGATCCCGGTTTGTAGTAGATGCCGGAGTGAATCACGCCGCTGTTGCGGCCCGTTTGATGCGCGGCGATCGCATCTTCCTTTTCGAGCAACATCGCTCGCGAGCCGGGTCGGCGCCGCTGGAACTGCCAGGCCGTCGCCAGTCCGACGATCCCGCCGCCGACGACCAGCAAGTCTGCGCGCTCCTCCGCCATCGGGCGCGAGTCTAGCCGCGAGGTCGCGGCCGCTCGCTGCGCGCGATCACTCGCGCTCGCCGAGTAGGGCAGCGCGCACCGGCGGCAGCCACAGCAGAGCCAACGCGGCGGCGCCGCAGATTACCAGCCACGGCTGCGCCGCCATGGCGCTGCCGATTTCTTCCAGCCATCCCGGTTCCAATCGCGGCAGGTTTTGCGAGCGAGGAATCGCGCTCTCCGCGGAAGTCCACAGGCTGCCCAGCCAATCCGAAGCCGCGTAGAGCACGGCCGCCGCCGTAACCGGCAGCACCGCAAGCTCGAGCCGGCGCAAGGCGTGCGGCACGCGCCGCGGCCTGCGCGCGGGCGACTCGAGCGCGAAGCGAGCCAGTGCCGCAGCTTGCGCGGCCCG
>JAQBVK010000206.1 GCA_027623585.1 Planctomycetota bacterium | reverse complement strand
CGGCGACGGCGAGCGCGGCGGCGGCGGCTTCGGACGGGGTCTCCCCCGCTTCGACGGCGGCCGAAACGTAGCGCAGGATCCGCGGTCCGCTGCGGCCAGTGTCGGCAGTGACGAGCCGCACCCCCGTGCGCCCGAGATCGAGTCCGGTTCCTGCCATTAGTTTCCAGCCTCCACCCAACTCGCGATCGCCGGGTATGCGCCTTGGAGGGCGGTCAACAGTCGACTGTTCCAGGCTGCGGCCGCTGCGCGCTCCGCATCTCGCCCAGCTTCCAGCGCGCCCCGCAGCGCTGCCGCGAGCCCTTCGGCCTGCGTGCCGAGGGGCGTCCCGCTGAAGGTCGAGGCGAGCGCTTCGGCGCGCACCGCGAGCGGCTCCATCGGATCCACCGCGCCCACGAAAATCACGCTCGCGACGGAAGCCTCGAGCTCGGCGAGACGAGCGCGTCCACGCTCGAGCGCCGCGCGCTGCGCATCCCGCGCCGCCTGATTGCGATCTTCGTCGAGCGGAAACTCGCGCAACAGACGCGCGGCGGTTTCGAGCAGACGCGCGTCGTCGCCGCCTCGTCCGGCAGTCTGGATTTCGCGGGCGATGCGCGCGGTCTCGGTAAGCGCGGGTGCGAGATCCCAAGTCAAGCTCAGCGCCTGCAGGCCCTCCGAACGCAGTGAACCGTCCACCGCTGTCCAAGTGGCGGGTTCGTGGCGCACGAGCATGCGGCGAATTTCTTCGCCGAAGATCAGACCCGGACTCTGCTCGACGCGCACTCCAGCGGCCATGCCGACGGGGCCGCCACTCGCCAAGATTTGGGTCGGTCCGTCGGCGCGCAGCGCTGCACCTGGAGACAGCGTGACCGGGCCGCCGTTCCATGCGAGGCCGCCCTCTTGCCGGCTCCAAGTACCGGCGGCGGCCGCGCCAGTGAGCAAGGGCTCGCTCTCGGCCAGAATCAGCAGGTTGCCGTTCTCGAGGAACAGGCGGCCGGGCGGAATCAAGGCCGCAGCCACCGAACGCTCGAGATTGTCCACGTGCAGTGCGGACACGCTGCCAGCGCCTTCGACGTTGACTGCGAGCTTGAACCAGCGCGTCCCTTCAGGCAGAGCGAGTTCCGCACCGCTGGACAAGTCACCGCTGGCCCAGGTGCCCATCGCCTCCGTGGCCTCCGTGTCGGAGCCGAAGGTGATCCATGCATGCGCGCGCGCGCCGCCGCTGACCTGAGCTCGGAGCGTCAGTCCACCGGATGCGAGATCGAAGGCGCGCAGCAGGGTTGCGCGCGTGCGCCCGGTGCTTGCCACCAAGGATCCGTCGCGCAGAGTCGCGCCATCCGCGAGGCTCCAAGCCTCCGGATCACTGAAGTCGCCGAGGCCGCCGATCGCATCGCTTGGCTGCGCGGCGCCTGCGGCTTCAGTGGCGACGGCAGTTCCGCGCCCCGGGCCGTCGCTCGCGCCATCGCGGAGGAAGAACCACCAGCCGGCACCTGCGGCGCCAAGTACGAGCACTGCGGCCAGCGCGATCGGCAGCGGCGAGCGCTTCGCGGACAGCGCTGCTTCGCGAGCGCGAACCGCATCGCGGCCTTCCGCCGCGGCTTCTTCGAGCATGCCCGACTCGCCTTCTGCAAGCAGACGCAACGCGCAACTGCCGAGGCGCACTTCGCTGCCTGCGAACCACTCGCCCTCCTGGACTTGAGCGCCCCCGGAGAAGGTTCCGTTCGTGGAGCCGAGGTCACGGAATCGGACGGTTCCGTCCGCAGTGACCTGAAACTCCAGGTGGCGCCCCGAAACGGAGTCCACCGGCAGGACGAGGTCGTTCTCCTTCAGCCGGCCGGCGCGCCAACTTCCCGGACCGAACTCTACAACGCGGCCGGCCTCCGGGCCTGCCAGGATCTCGATGCGCACCATGGATCGTGGAGGATCCCGAGCAACCGCTCGGGGTAGTGAGGCAGTCTAAGCCGGCCATGGAAGGCCAGCAAACCTCTCGGTCACCCTTATCTTCGCTCGCCGGCACAGTAACCTTCGTGCGCGATGCGCTTCTTCTTCCTGCAACAGGAGCCGCCCGAACTGCACGGCCCCTGGCAGCCTCCGGCAGAACTGGACCGCCACCTTCGCGCTCTGCGCTGTGGGCCGAATGAGCCCGTTCTGCTCCTATTGCCGCGTGGCGGCGCAGTGCGCGCGCGAATGGATGCCGCCCGTGGCCTGCACTTGGAAGGTTTGGCGGAAGTTCCGCGCCTTCCGCTGATGCCGATCACGCTTGCGACGGCGTGGCCCAAGGGCAGTCGCGCCGACGAGCTGGTTCAGCGCGCGGCGGAATCGGGCGTCGAGCGGATCGTGCCACTGCGCTGCGCCCGCAGCGTGGTCGGTCGCGAAGAATTCTCCATGGCCCGGCACGAGCGCTGGCTGCGGATCTTGCGCGAAACCTGTCAGCAATGCCGCCGTCCGGTGCTGCCCAATCTCGATCGACAGCCGGTGGACCTGAAAGAAGTGCTGAAGGAGGCGCCGCTCGCGCATCCGATCGCGCTCTTGCCCGGCGGGTGGCCCTTGCAACACGAGCTCGATCTGCGCGCCCCACGCGAGGTCCTGCTGATCGTGGGTCCGGAGGGCGGGTTCGACGACCAGGAAGAACTCTGGCTCGCCGACGCCGGCGTGGCGACGGCCGGCTTGGTGCCGACGATCTTGCGCATTGAAGCCGCCGGGCCGCTGGCCGCCGCGATCTGCCAGCACGACTTCGTCGCGCGCTCCGCATTTTGATTCATCAGAGCCAGCCGCGCTCGAGAAAGGAAACAAAGCCGGCGCGCGCAATCACGACGTGGTCGAGCAATTCGATCCCGAGTAAGCGTCCTGCGCGATGCAGCCGGCGCGTCGCGGCGCGGTCTTCTGCGGACGGTTCGGGATCCCCCGAGGGATGGTTGTGCGCCACGACCAGAGCCGCCGCGCGGTGAAGGAGTGCGGGCGTGAAGACCTCGCGCGGGTGCACCAGGGAAGACGTCAGCGTGCCGCAGGAGATCGTGCGCTCGTGCAGCAAGCGGCCCTTTGCGTCCAGATAGAGCGCGAAGAAACTTTCCGTCGCCAGGTGGGCCAGTCGCGGTTGCAGCAGGCGGTAGACCTCTTCGCCCCCACGCAGGGGTTCGGGCAAACTGCGCGCGGCATGCTGTGCGCGGCGGCCCAGCTCCAGGGCGGCTGCAAGCCGGAGCGCGGCCCCCGAAGGCACCGCGTGCAGTTGCTCCATCGCCTCCGGCTCGAGCCCAGCCCAGTCCCCGAGCTCAGGGAGAGCGTCTACGCACTCAGGCGCCAGCACCTGGATCAAGCGGCGCTCGGTCCAGCAAGAGAGCGGCTCGCGCGGCACCGGCGCGGAAGTAGTCAACGTGGCGGCGCGGCGCGATCCCATCCCGTCCTGACCACGCGCAGCCGACGGCAGGGTTACCCCCTCTCGTGATCAGCCCCGCTGGCGCTCCAGCCAAGCCGCATGCTCCTTCTCCCACTCTTGGAAGGGTCGAGCGAAGACGCGCGCCCAGGCGCCCTCGAAGCCCAGCGACGGCGCCGCCAACAGGAGCGAAGGAATCGCGTTGCTCCCCGCCTGTTCTTCCAGATACCCGACCAAGGAGAGCGCGGTGGCGTAAGCCTCGTCCAACAAGGCTTGATCGGTCCATGAAGTCCAGTCCCCATCGAGCGCCGCAGCGTCCAACCTCCGCGCGCGCGCGATCAAGGAACGGCGTGCGCGCGCGAGGTCGCGAGGTTCGCTGCGTTGCGCAAGTCCTTCATGCAACCAGGTCGGAAGGCGAGCGCCGAGCGCGTGGAGCAGCGCGTGCGTCAACTCGTGGCGCATCGTCGCGCGCAAACCGGCGCCATCGACGTCGCTGGCGCGCACCAGCAGCCGCACGCGCCCGTCGTAGAGCCCCGCCGACCACGCCGGCGCGGCGCCGCTCCAGCGCTCCGGCGAAAGCCACAGCACGAGCAGGCGTTGATCCGGTTGCACTCCGAGCAAGGCCACGACGTCGGTCCACGCGGCTTCGAGTGCCGCGTGCAACTCGGGCATGCGTGCTGCCATGGCGACGTCCTGCGGGTCGTAGCGGCTGTCGAAGTGCGCGGTCGCGTCCGTGAGAAATTGGCGGTACGCGCGATCTTCTTCTTCCAGTTGACGCACGCGTTCGCGGGCCGCAGGGGTGTCTTCCAACTCCAGCGCCGCGCGCGCGTCCGCTGCCGCAGCGGCGACGTCGCCTCGCAAGAAGGCGAGTTCGGCGCGCATGCGTAAGAGGCCCGCCGCGCTCGGAAAACGCTGGAGGCCATCGTCAACCACCGCCTTCGCTCCTTCGCGGTCGCCGGTACGCATCAAGATCGACGCCGTCCATTCCGCGGGCGATCCGCCATCCTCATCCGCGCCGGCGGCGCTCGCAAACCACTTCAGCGCCTGCTCGGTGAGTCCGGCTTCCCATGCAGCACGGCCGAGACGCACGCGCGCACGCGAGAGGTTGGCGCGGAAAATCGGCTCCTCCGGCGCCAGTTCACAAGCCTCCGCAAAGAGCCGCTCTGCTGCGCGCGCGTCGCCTTGCTCGAGCAGTCCCAACGCTTCCTCGTTGCGAGCACGCGCTTCCGCGCGCTTCGGATTGCCGCTGCCGGCGCTGGCGACG
>JAQBVK010000205.1 GCA_027623585.1 Planctomycetota bacterium | reverse complement strand
CGCTGCCGCGAGCCAGCGGACTGGCGCGCGAGCTGGCGTGGATCGAGGCACTGCGCGCCGCGCCGCGGGCTGAGTTCGAGGCGATCACGCGCCGCCGCCCCGACGACGCCGACCTCGCCGGCTGGACTGCGCTGGCAGAGCAGGTGCGCGCGCTGCACCAGGAGTTGGCGGCGGAGCGCAAGCGCTTCGCGGAAGTGGCGGCGTGCACGGTGCTACCCGCGGCCGAGCGTTCGCGTTGGCGCGCGTTGACCGCAGTGCAAGAGGACTTCCTCGCGCGCATCGCGCGCTGCGGCTTGTGCGATCCGCACGCCGAGCGCATGCGCGCCTTGGAAGACGAGCGGCCCATGCGGCCGGCGCGCGCGCTGGTGTTGGTGGGCGTGTCCGCAGTGAACGGTTTGCAGGAGGAGTTGCTGCGGCGCGCGGCGGCGCAGGGTGTCGAAGTGCTTGCACTGGTGGTGGCGCCGGCGTCCGAGGCAGCGAGCTTCGACGACTTCGGCCTGCTGCGCGCGGAAGCGTGGACGCAACGCGCCGTGCCGCTCGATGATGCGCGCTGGCGCGTGGCGGATCGGCCCGCGGATCAGGCCGAGGAAGTGGTGAACTTCCTCGAAGCTGCGTGCGGTGGCACCCTCGACGGCCGCGCCACCGTGGCAGTGCTACACGAGGAAGTGACGCCCTTCCTCGCGCGCCGGCTCGCCGAGCGCGGTTCGGGACTGAGACCGCCGGTGGGTCGCGCGCTGACGGAGACAGCGCCCGGCCGATTGCTCGACGCCTTGCGTGCCTGGCTCGAGAGTCGTGCGCCGCGCGCCTACGCAGCACTCGTGCGCCACCCTGATTTCGGCGCTGCGCTCGCTCACGGCCGCGATCCCGGCGCCGCCTGTGATGACTGGATGCACGAAGTTCTGCCTGGCGTCACCGACGCGCGCGCGCCGCGTCACGAAGAAACCACGCGCCTCCTCGGCGCGCTCGCCGAAGAAGCCCCGCGTCCGTTGACTGCCTGGCTGCGCGAAGCCAATACTTTCCTGCGCACCGTCTTTCAACGCGTAGACGCGCCGCAGCCGCGCGAACACTCCGAAGCACTCCACCGCCTCGCCGCCGCGCTCGACGAAGTCGCCGCGCTGCCGCCGGAACTCGCCGGCGAACGCGCCAGCGCCGCCGACTTCCTGCGCCTGCTGCTGCGCGCCGCCGCGCGCGAACCGCTCGCGCCGGATCCCACGCGCGACGGCTTGGAACAACTCGGCTGGTTGGAACTCCCGCTCGACGAAGCGCCCGCGCTCTGCGTCAGCGGTTTCCAACTCGGCGCCGCGCCCGAGTCAGTGCACGGCCACGCCTTCCTGCCCGAGACGCTGCGCGTCGCGCTCGGCCTGCCCAGCAACGACGACCGCCGCGCGCGCGACGTGCTCGCGCTGCACGTGCTTACGCACACACGCGAGCGCATTTTGTTCATCAGTGGACAACGCGGCACCGCGGGCGATCCATGGCTGCCAAGCCCGCTAGTCTTCCAAGGCGCCGACGCGCCGGCGCGCGTGAAAGCCTTCTTCCGCAGCCCGGAACCGCGCGCGACCACAAGGAGTGGCACCACCACCCCTTGGGCACCACCGCTGGCACCACAAGCACAACCCGTGGTGGTCGAGTCCTTCTCGGCCTCGTCGCTCAACCTCTATCGCGAATCGCCGCACCGCTACTGGTTGGAGAAAGTGCTCGGCTTGGAGACGGTCGAGGCCGAGCCGCACGAGTTGGATGCGCTGCGCTTCGGCAGTTTCGTGCACGGGGTGCTCGAGCGCTTCCATCGCGACGAGGCGCACGCCAAATTAGGCGACGCCGACGCGCTCGGCGGCGCGGTGCGCAAGGTGATGCGTGATGAAGCGCAGCGGCGCTTCGGCGCGCGGCCACTGGCGGCGGTGCGACTGCAACTCGCGCAGTTGGAGGGCCGGCTCTTCGGGTGGGCTGCGGCGGAGGCAACGTCACGTGCCCAGGGTTGGGAAACGATCGAGATCGAACTCGAGATCGTGAAGCAGGATCCGATACGCATCAAATTCGACGGAGAGGAGTTCGGCCTGCACGGCCGCCTCGATCGCGTGGATCAGCGCGCCTGCGACGGCGGCTTCGAGATCCGCGTGCTCGACTACAAGAGCGGCGACAAGCCAGTGGAGCCGGGCAAGGCCTTCGGTACGAAATCGAAGCGTTGGCTCGATCTGCAGTTGCCGGTGTACTCCCACATCGCGCGCGCGAAGTATCCGGACGCGAAAGCGATCACCACGGGGTGGTTCAATCTGCCGCGCTCGGTCGAAGCAACCGGCGTGGTGAATCCCGCGTGGAGCGTTAACGTGCTCGCGCTCGCCGACGAAGCGATCGTCGGCGCAGTGCGCGGGATACGCGCGGGCGAGTTCGGCGCACTCGGTTCGGTGAACCGCAATCAGCTCGCGCCGGCGCTGCTCGCGTTGCTCGGCGAAGCTCCGGATGTCGATGGCAGCGAAAGCGAGAGCGAAGACGGCGAGCAAACCGGAGAGGAAGCCGCCGTATGAGCGCGTCGCGCGCAATCGTCGTCCGCGCGAGCGCGGGCACCGGCAAGACCTTCCGGCTCGCACACCGTTACCTCGCGCTGCTGTTCGCGGGCGCGCGGCCGGAGGAGATTCTTGCCACCACCTTCACGCGCAAGGCGGCGGGCGAAATCCTCGGCCGCATCCTCACGCGCCTAGCCGAAGCTGCACGCGACGAGACGGCGCGCCAGGAAATGCTCGCGCACCTCGCGCCGAGGCCGAAGACTGAGCCATCGGCCAAGGACTGTGAAACACTGCTCGGCAACTTGCTCGCGCGGCTGCACGCTTTCCAGGTGCGCACGATGGACTCGTGGTTCGTGCACCTCGCGCGCTTGCACGGCCCGGAGTTGGGGCTGCCGCCGATGTGGCGCGTTCTGGATCCGGCGGAGGCCACCGAGCAGGCAGCTGAGCAGGCCTCGGAGTTGATCGCAGCCTTCGATGAAGCGCGCGTGCGCGATCTGGTGCGGGACTTGCAGCAGCAAGAGTTCCGTCGCGGTGTGCACGAAGGCTTGGTAGATCTCACCAACTCTGGTCTGGAGATCCTGCGCGACAGCGCGGAGGCGGCGTGGACCAAGGTGGACGCCGGAAAGCAGCCGTCGGACGTTGCGGTGCAGAAGTTGCTCCAGACACTAGATGCGGCGGAGTTCCCGAGCGGCGCGCGCTGGTCGAGCGTGCAGGACAAACTGCGCGCGGCGGTCGAGGAGGAGGATTGGTCGGCTTGGCTGCTGACCGGCCCGATCAAGAACCTGCGCGCCGGCGATCCGCAGTACTACAAGAAGCCGATCCCCGAAGAACTGCTCGAGTTGTTTCGGGTGGGCATGCTTCTCGCGCAGCAAGCGCTTCTGCACGAGCGTGCGCGCCGGCTCGCCGCTGCGCGCGAACTCCTCACCGCCGCCGACAAACGTGTGGACGCCGCGCGCCGCCGCGCGGGCGCTTTCGACTTCGGCGATCTGCCGCGGTGGCTCGCTGACGCTGCGTGGGCAGGCGATTCGGCGGCCTTCCGCCTCGACGGGCGCGTGCATCACGTGCTGCTCGACGAGTTCCAGGACACGGCCACACCGCAGTGGCGCGCGTTGAGTCCGCTGGTGGATGCGGCACGCGGCGCCGAAGACGGCACGCTGTTCTGCGTCGGCGACGGCAAGCAGAGCATCTACGGCTGGCGCTCGGGCGAGCCGCGGCTGCTCGGCGCGGTGGCCGATGCCCTCCACGCGGCGACCGAGCCGCTGGCCAAATCTTTCCGCACGGCGCAGGCGGTGCTCGACGAAGTGAACGCGCAGTTCGGTGCGTTGGTGGATGATCTGTCGGCGTGGGGTGACGACGCACTCCAGCTCGCGGCGGAACGCTTCACTGAACACTGGGACGCGCACTCCACCGCGAAGGAGCACTTGCCCGGGCGTTTCGAGGTCTGGGCAGCACCGGTGCCGAAGGAGGCGAACGCCGCCGAAGAAGTGCGCACACTCGCAATGTCGCGCGCCGTTGCGATCGCCGAGGAGTTGCGCGCCGCCGGACGCGCGGATGCCACCGTCGCGATCCTCACTCGCAAGAACGCCGACGTCGCCGCGATGGTGACTGCGTTGCGCGCGCAGGGCGTCGAAGCCAGCGCCGAAGGCAACGTCGCGCTGACCGAGTCCTTGCTGGTGGCGGCGGCGCTGGCCGCACTCGATCTGGCGGATCGGCCGGACGACACCGCGTCGGCGCGCTTGGTGGCGGTGTCGCCGTTGGCGCAAGCACTCGGGTGGGAAGACGACGCGCGCGAGGCCTTCGCGCGCCGCGTGCGCCGCAACTTGTTGGAGCGCGGCTTCGGCCCCTGGCTCGCGCAACTCGCCGCCGCGGCGTCGGCCGATGCGCCGTGGGCCGACCTCGACGCGCGTCGTTTCGCGCGCTTGGTCGAAGCCGGTTACGAGTGGGACGCAAAGGCGCGCACTCGCGCCGCCGCCGTGCTGCGCCCGTCGGCTTTCGCCGCGCACGCGCGCGCGATGCGGATGGAGGACCCGTCGCCGTCGGTGGTGCGCGTGATGACGGTGCACAAATCGAAGGGTCTCGAGTTCGACGCGGTGGTGCTGGCGTTGACCGGCGGG
>JAQBVK010000204.1 GCA_027623585.1 Planctomycetota bacterium | reverse complement strand
TCGATTGCTCATTGAATGGGCCGAAACTCGCTTGCCTGTGTTAATGCCGCCGCGCGAGCGCTACGCCAAGGAGCAGCCGCTCAAGGGCCACCGGATCGCCGGATGCCTGCACGTCACCAAGGAAACGGCGGTGCTGATCCGCACGCTGCGCGCTGCGGGCGCGGAGATCGCCTGGAGTGGCTGCAATCCACTCTCCACCAACGATGCGGTCGCCGCTGCGCTGGCTGAGGAAGGATTCGGCATTTACGCCTGGTACGGCCAGGACACCGAAGGCTTCTACTGGTCGATCGACCGCACCCTCGACTTCAAACCGACGCTCACGCTCGACGACGGAGCCGATTTGATCTTCCGAGTGCACAGCTCGCGGCCGGATTTGATTCCCGGAATCACGGGCGGATCGGAGGAGACCACCACGGGAGTTCATCGCCTCCGCGCGATGGCCGCCGACGGGAAGCTGGCCTACCCGGTGATCGCCGTCAATGACGCCGAAACCAAGTGGGACTTCGACAACGTCTATGGCACCGGGCAATCCAGCATTGACGGCATCCTTCGCGCCACCAGCATCCTGCTGGCCGGTAAGAACTTCGTGGTCGCCGGCTACGGACACTGCGGCCGCGGCTGCGCGATGCGCGCCAAGGGCATGGGGTCACGCGTGATCGCCACGGAAGTCAAAGCCACTTCGGCGCTCAAGGCCGCGCTCGAAGGCTGCGACGTGATGACGATGGATGACGCCGCCGCGGTCGGTGACGTGTTCATCACCGCCACCGGCATGAAGGACGTGCTGGTCAAGCGTCACTTCGAGCGCATGCGCGACGGCGCGGTGGTCTGCAACACCGGCCACTACGACTGCGAGATCAACCTCAAAGACCTCGAAGCACTGTCCACCAGCAAGCGCACGGTGCGCGACAACTGCGTGGAATACCGCATGAGCGACGGCCGGCGCATTTATGTGCTCGCCGACGGCCGCTTGGTCAACCTCGCAGCCGCCGAAGGTCACCCGAGTGAAGTGATGGACATGTCCTTCGCCAACCAGTTCCAGGCCATGCTGATGCTCGCTCGCGAGGGCAAGGGCTTGAGCAACGCCGTGCATGAACTGCCCAAGGAGCTCGACCAGGAGATCGCCGGGGTCAAGCTTCGTTCGATGGCGCTCGGGCTCGACGAGCTTACGCCGGAACAGATCGCCTACGCCAACGACTACTCACAAGGGACCTAAACATGATTGCCCGTTCGCTCCGCGCCGGATTCACACTGCTCGAGATGATGGTCGTAATCGTCATCATCGGCATCCTCTCCACCTACCTGGTGGTGAACGTTCCTCAGTTCCTGGATCGCGCCAAGATGGTGGCGAACGAAAAGAACCAGGGACGCATCTTCCAGCACATCCTGGCTTGGCAGGGAGATCACGGCGGCAACTTCCCGAGCAACAACGGGCAGCGTTTCTTCCTGAGACCCTGGAAAGACGGCCAAATCGAAAAAACCACGCAGCAGGCGATCGCCTTCTTCAGCCCGGCGTGGCCCTACGAGCAGTGCGCCGCGGCGCAGGGGCTCGATCCTGACGAAGTCTCAATCATCGAGTACCTCGACGATTGGGATTCCATCGGTCTGGGCTACACCTCCTACGCCGGCTTCGATACCGGCGGCGATTCCGACGCCCGGCGCCGGCTCATCAAGAACCCGGGTAGTACGGCGATCGTCAGCGACGCCGAGATGTGGCATCGCTCTGCGGTGATCTACCTCACGGCGGATGGCGCAACGCACCGCATGCTGCGGACCGCGATCGAGGACGAATCGGGCCTCGATTTCGACGATCCGGAAGTGATCTTTCGCGTGGGCCCCGGCTGTGGCGTGGCGGTGCTCGAGACCGTCAGCAACGACTGAGCAACGGACGGACCGTAGCCCATGACGACGACTGCGACCCCCGCACCCACATCAGGGCTTGAGCCGCGCAGCTTCCACCTGCGCGTCTACGGCTGCCAGATGAACTTCTACGACGGGGAGCTGATTCGCGCCTCTTTCATCCGGCGCGGTTGGACCGAAGCCGACTCCCCGGAACGCGCTCAAGCAGTCCTGTTCCACACTTGCTCGGTCCGCGAGAATGCGGAAGAGCGGGTGCACGGCCTGCTCGGCGATTTGCGGCGTCGCAAACGTTCCGACCCCGGCGTGGTGGTGGGGGTGATTGGATGCATGGCGGATCGCGAGGGCGAGGAGCTCTTCGCGCGTGAGCCGCACGTGGACGTGGTCTGCGGTTCCCGGCACTTTCCGAGCTTGCCCGATTTCGTCGAACGGGTCATCGGCGGAGAGGAACGTGTGCTCGCGCTCGGCAATTCCGAAGAGCGCGTGGACGAGGTCGTTCGCGACCTCGGCGGCCGCGCCGCCGGCCACTCGGCGCACGTCGCAGTGATGCGAGGTTGTGACCTCAATTGCACCTACTGCGTAGTTCCGCGCGTGCGCGGGCGGGCGGAATCGCGTCCGGCGCGCGAGATCCTCGACGAGATCCGCCGTCTGGTCGACGACGGCGTCACCGAGGTGCAACTGCTCGGCCAGACCATCGACGCCTGGGGCCGTGATCTACCCCCCGAGGAACGCGACGGGCTCGCAGGATTGATGGATGCGGTGGAAGCCATCGACGGGCTGGAGCGCATCCGCTTGATCACCCTGCATCCTTCCTACGTCACTCCTGCCTTGACCGGCGCGCTCGCCCGATCACGCAAGTTCCTGCGGCTGCTCCCGATTCCGATGCAGTCCGGCAGCGATCAGGTGCTGCGCGCCATGAAGCGCGGCTACAACGCCGAGATGTATCGCCGTCGCGTCGCGTTACTGCGCGATGCGATGCCCGACCTGGAACTCGTCTCCGATTGGATCGTCGGATTTCCCGGTGAAACCGAGGACGACTTCGCCGCCACCGAACGCGCGATGGAGGAGCACGGCTTCCTCCAGTCCTTCGTGTTCCAGTACTCGCCTAGGCCCGGCACTTCCGCCTTCGAGCGCCTGCCTGACGACGTGCCGGCCGCAACCAAGAAAGAGCGGAACCATCGCTTGCTCGCCCTCCAGCACGCGATCGCGCGCGGTCGCACGCCGCGCATGGTGGGCAGCGAGAGCGCGATGATGCTCGAAGAGCGCCGCGACGATCAGTGGTTCGGGCGCATTCACAACGGCCACGCGGCGCTGCTCTCGCACCGGGAAGGCTGGCGCGCGGGACTGTCGCGTCTCGTCGCGCTCGAGGCTTGGAACGGCCGCGAGTTGCTGGCGCGCGAGCTCACGCCGGAAGCGCCGATCCCGCCCGCGAGGCTCAGCGCTACGCCGCCGGTCATCGCGCTGGCGTTGACTCCCGCGATTCCCGCCGTCCCGGCGTCGGGCTTCGCAGTGTGAAGTCGCGCGATCTGCCTCTGTTGGCGCGCGCCGCCGCGGAAGCCTTGCGTGCAGAATGGCTGTTCACGGCGCCGAATCCTCGCGTCGGCGCGCTCGCCCTCTGCGGCGGACACGTGATCGGCTACGGTCACCACGCTCAACTCGGCGGAGCGCACGCCGAAGAGACCGCGCTGCGCGACGCCGGAGCCTGGGACGATACGCGCAATGGGCCGATCGCCGGCCTGGTCGACGAGATGATCGTGACCCTGGAGCCTTGCAGCGCCACGGGAGCCTCCAAGCGTCGTCCTGCCTGCGTGGATCTGCTGCGCGCCGCCGGAATCCGGCGGCTGGTCGTAGGGGCGGAAGATCCCGATCCGCGCCATCGGGGCCACGCGCTGCGCGCGCTGAGCGCCGAAGGAATCGAAGTGATGGCCTATCCGCTCTCGCAAGAGCGCGCCTTGGCGGCCTTCACGCGCGCGCTTGCGCATCCTGAGCGACCCTTCGTCGTGTTGAAGTGGGCGGCCAGTTTCGACGGCAAGATGGCCGTGGAGTCCGGCCTGAGTCAATGGATCAGCGGCGAGGAGTCTCGCGCCGAGACCCACGCGCTGCGCGCACTTTCGGACGCCGTGATGATCGGCCGGGGTACCTTGCTCGCCGACGATCCGCGCCTCGATGCGCGATCGCAGGCGGCGGAGTCCCGGCGGCAACCTCTGCGCGTGCTACTCGACGCTCCGCCGGAATTGAGTGCCGACGCTCGTGTGCTGACTACGCCCGGCCCGCGTCTGTGGATCATCGCGGAGGACGGAGCGAAGCCGCGTACTGCTGCGCCTGAAGACTTGGAATGCCGGGTGCCGCGCGGCGCCGACGGTCTTCTCGACCTCTCCCTGAGCTTGCGCACCTTGCGCGCAGAGCATGGTGTGCGTCGATTGCTGGTCGAAGGCGGCGCCCGCCTCCACGGCGCTTTTCTCGACCAGCGCTTGGCCGACTGTGTCGTACGCTATGAAGCGCCGGTTCTGCTGGGAGGAACGCGCTCTGCTTGTGCAGGAAGCGGTTTCGCCACACCGGCCGATGGCGCGCGGCTCCATCATGAAGAGCGGCGCGCACTCGGTCCCGATCTGCGCCGCGCCTTCTTGATCCAGCCATGACGCCACCCCGACTCCTGCACACTCGCGGGTGCTTCGCTTTCAGCGTCCTCGCCCTTTCCTTCGCTTGCGCCGCGCCGCCGGCAGCGCCGACGCCGCCACGTCCGCCGGAGCCGATCGCGGATCTTGCCGAGGCCAGGGGAATGCTCTGGCAAGGCCGAGTGGAAGAGGCAAGCGCCTTGCTCG
>JAQBVK010000203.1 GCA_027623585.1 Planctomycetota bacterium | reverse complement strand
TGAGTTGAGCAGCCGACAATCTTGGCATGACGGCCGAGCTTCTTCCTCTCCGAGTGCTCTTGCTCGTATGGTGTAAATACTCAGCCGGATGCAAGTCGAGCATCTCTAAGGACTTAGGCACTGTCAAAATAGGCCCATCAGAGCCGATTACCTTCCTTGCCGTGCGCGTAGGGTGCAAATATCCGGCTGAATATTCACTCTGCGGGCGGGGGAGGGGTGTCCGGCCGCCGATCGTGTGGCCAGGAGGCCAGCAGGAACTGTTGCGCCAGTGGGGAAATGGAGTCCGGCTGAATGTTTACACCCTACGGGTGCGCAACAATTGATGACAGAAGCACTCGCTCTCGTCGCCGCCGCGCTGCCACTAGGAGCGAGAACTGCAATGCGCGTGGTCATCTAACCGACGCGCTGCCTGCTTGTACTCGCGTCGCAGGCCGCGAGAGCTTCTGCGGCTGCTACGACTTGGCGCTCGCGCTCCTGGTCGACGTAGTGGGTCTCGGTAACACGAGCGTCGGCGTGCCCGAGCATCGCGGCCGCGGTGTGCATGTCGGCGACGCCAAAGAGGGCGGTCGCCACTGAGCGGCGGATCATGTAGGGCGACCAGTGACCGAGCCCGTGCGCCTTGCACGCTCGCGCAACAGCGCGAGCGATGACCTGGTGAGACATGACGCCTCCGGCGCGGCCAGGGAAGAGCGGCATGTCGGCGCGCTTGCCGATCAGGTAGGGCGCGAGGACTCTCTGCGCCGCTGCGGTGAATGCGAGCAGCCGACTCTTCCCCTTGTGACTCATCTTGTGGGAGCGGAGCTTGAGGAGCCACGTCCCCCGCGAGCGGTCGATTCGCCGCGCATCGGCGGCGGTGAGGTTCAGAAGCTCGCTCGGCCGTGCACCCGTGTGCTGCAACAAACGGACGATATCGGCAACCTGTTGCGAGAGGTGCGGCAAAGTCTCCTCGACGAGCCAGGCCGGAACGGTCTTCGGGTCCTCGCCGCTCAGGTCGCGCAAACCGGCTGCGGCGGCCTCGGCGCGGTCGACTTTGGTCTCGAAGATGCCGCGCGGTGAGAGGTGCTCGTACTTGACGCACCAGTCGAAGAAGCGGCGGACGGACATGAGCCGGGCGACGCACTCCTTGCGGCAGTAGGCCGGGGTCCCGTCGGCGCGCTTCTTGTTGATGAGCGACGCGCGGAACAGGAGGAAGCGCGAGGGCGTGAAGCGCTTGCCGTCGGACTCGCCGGCGAAGTTGACCAACGCCTCGAGCGAGTAGTGCACCCGGTTGCCCCGGCCGGACGTCGAGCACCAGTCGGCACCCTTGGTCTGTGCGAGGTAGGCCCGGTAGAGGCCGACGAGCTCCGCGACCGTGCCCTCGGCGGGTGCCGCCTCGGTCGTCCAGGGCGAAACGCCGCTGCCAGCCGCAGCCGCGTACTCGACGCGGAACTTCGCAAAGGCGCGCTCAATGCACTCCCGACGCCGAACGCCGGTGCCGACGATGCTCACGTAGAAGCGCTGCTTGCCGGGACCGCCGTCAGGATTCGGCCAGCGGAAGTAGAGGAGATCGCTCTTGCCCTTCCGGCGTTTGACTCGCAGCGGGGGGGCCAGGCGCGCGGGATCAGGGACTTCGTTCTTGACCGTCTTTGTCATCGGGTTTGCGGTCGATACCTGGGGTCGGTTCCCGTCGTAGAAATCGCAACGGCCACTCGACACGGTAACGATCCAACCGGGCCAATCAAGCCCCAGGACGGGAACCGGTTCCCGTCCTGGACGGAACTCTGGAACCAGGACGAATCCCAGAAATCGCGATTAGAGGCCGAATATTGGGTCTAATGGATGGTGGGCGTTACTGGACTTGAACCAGTGACCCTCAGCTTGTCGAGCTGATGCTCTAGCCAACTGAGCTAAACGCCCATGACCCGCGGCGGGGGACACCCGCAAAGGGACGGAGAGTTTAGCGGACCTCGATGCCCTGCGCCACCGCCCACTCGTGCCATTCGTCGTAGGGCGCAAGATCGCGGCCGTCTCCTTCCAAGCGAATCCGCAGACACTCCAAGGCGTCCGAAAACGCGTCCTGTCCGACGATGCGCACCGGATCGCGCCGCCGCCGGCCTTTGGTCGGCAACCAATCCGGCGGATCCATGCGCAACTGCGCGAGCAGAATCCCGGCCGCGCCCTGCAAGGCCACACGCGGCACCCGCGCGCGTGCCTGGAACTCACCGAGCAAAGTCGCAGGCACCTGCGCCAACTCGTGTACCCGCACCGTGCGATGCATCGGATCGAACTCCTCTTCGGTGCGCGGGCCGAACAACACTGCCAGCGACAGGGCCGGATCCGGCGAGCGGCCTTCCTGCACCATGCTGTCGAAGGCGCGGAGCCGGCGCAGTAGCCGCTGATAACGCTCCGGATCCGCGAGCCAGCGGGACAGTTCGGGCAGCACCAGATCGAGCACGCCGAGATGCTTGAGGTCTTCGAGCACGCCCTCCATGTTTCCGGTGCGCATCAGGCGGAACAGTTCTTCCGCGATCCGCGCCGGCGCGGCGTGCGCGAGATCGCGCGCGTGTTCACGCGCCGCCACCACTTCGGCCTCCATCGGATCCAGGCCCAGCCGCCGCATGAATTTGATCATGCGCAGCACGCGCACCGGATCTTCCTGGAAGCGCACTTCCGGTTCGCCGATGCAGCGCAGCCGTTTCTTCTCGATGTCTTTCAAGCCGCCGACCCAGTCGACGATCTCGCCCGCCACCGGATCCAGGAACAATCCATTGACCGTGAAATCGCGGCGGAACGCGTCTTCCTCGGCGCTGCCGAACACGTTGTCGTCGCGGATCACCGCGACTTCGTCCGATTCGTCGTCGCCTTCCAGGCCCTCGGGCGTGCGCCGGAAGGTCGCTACTTCGTAGATGTCGCGCCCGCGATAGACGTGCACGATCTTGAAACGCCGCCCGATCACGCGCGCGCGCCGGAACACGCGCAGCACTTGGTTCGGCCGCGCGCTGGTGGCGACGTCCCAATCCTTCGGCCGCTCGCCGAGCAGCAAATCGCGCACGCAACCGCCGACCAGATAACTCTCGAAGCCCGCGCGTTGCAAATCTTCGACGATTCCCACCGCCGAGCGGTCGAGCAGGCGCCGCGAAAACGGCAACGGCGCGCGAACCGGGACGCTCAAGCGGCTACCCCGCGCCCCGTGATGCGCAACAGCCTTCGGCCAGCGCATAGGTACCGAGGGTCTCGATGCGCCAGCGCGCGCGCATGGCCTCGGGCAAGGCCCAGAACTCTTGCTCGCCGGACGGTCCTGCCATCCACAAGAGCGGCAAACGCGTGGCCGCCAGTTTCGGCAGCATGCGCGCAAGCGGTTCCACCGCCCGCGCCACCGCAGTCTGCGCGAAGGGCCGCAAATCATTCACCACTTCTTGGAACTGCCGCGCGTGCACGCGCACGCCGCGCAGCTCGAGCCGGCGCGCGGCCTCCTCCAAGAAGGCCGCCTTCTTGCCGTTGCGTTCGCAGAGTTGCAGCGACCAATCGGGACGCAGCGCCGCCCAGACCAGGCCGGGCAAGCCGCCGCCGCTTCCCCAATCGACGAAACGGGTCAGGCCGGAAGGCACCAGCGCCAAGGCGCGCGCGCAGTCTTCGAGGTGGGATTCGATCAAGTCGTACCAGTCGCGCGCACCGGTGAGATTGGTGCAGGTGTTCGCCGCGAGCAGCAGACGACCGTACTCCATCACGCGCAGCTTGGCAGCGGCATCGGCATGAGCAACATCGAGCGCCGCCTCCAGTCGCTCGGCCAGCGCGTGGGATCGCGCAGCGCAGTCAGCGCTTCCTCGGGAATTCCGGCGAACGGCATGGGAAAAAGGGAGTGGCAGGCCAGGTAGGACTTGAACCCACAACATGCTGATTTGGAATCAGCCGCTCTACCATTGGAGCTACTGGCCTTCGATCTCACCCCATTCGCGCTTGGTGCCGAGGGGGGGACTCGAACCCCCACGACCGTAATGGCCACTGGCACCTGAAGCCAGCGCGTCTGCCAATTCCGCCACCCCGGCATTCCCGCGCAAACGGGGCGCCTATGATGCGGTCGCCGCGCCTGCGAGGCAAGATCCCGATGAGCGAGAAATCGTCCGCGACGCCGCGCGAGCTGGCCCGCAACCGCCGCGCCCGCCACGACCTGGAAATCGTCGAGACGATGGAGGCAGGCATCTCGCTGGTGGGTACCGAGGTCAAGAGCGTCCGCGCCGGTCGCATCAGCCTCGACGAAGCCTGGATTCGCGTGCGCGCCGACGGCGCCTGGCTCGAGAAAGCCCGCATCGCCGAGTACGAGCAGGCCAACCGGATGAATCACGATCCGCTGCGCCCGCGCCGGCTCCTGATTCACAAGCGCCAGCACGCGCACCTGCTCGCCCAGACCAAGCAGCAGAACTTGGTCACGGTCCCGCTCCGGGTCCTCGCCATCGGCCGTTGGATCAAGCTGGAGATCGGACTCGGCAAGCCCAAGAAGCTCCACGACAAGCGCGAGACCGAGAAGACGAGGGATGCGGAGCGGGACATCCGGCGTGCGACGAAGCGGTTGGGGTGAGTGTGGGTGGTGTGGTGTGGCGTGGGGGGTGCGAAGGCATCCTGCTTCGCTCCGGCAGCGCCGCCGAAGACGGCGGCTCGCAAGTCGCTGCGCAGGACGCCTCCGCACCCCACGAGACGGCGCACCCGACGACACACCCCAAGACCAAG
>JAQBVK010000202.1 GCA_027623585.1 Planctomycetota bacterium | reverse complement strand
ACCTCGAGCAGCGTGGCTCCGTGCAGCGGCCCTTCGATCATGCGATGCCCGGCCACGCTCGCGAAGGCGAGGCCGCGCCCCGAGACCAAGTACCACAGGACTCCCCCTTCGAGCGTTACGCGCCGGGTGCGCAAAGTGCGCCCAGCGGGCTGATGCTTGAGCCGCGTCGCTTCGCCCTCGCTCTGCGCAGCAGTCCGTAAGCCGCCGAAAGCGGGGTCGGCGAAGGCACCGCCAAGATCGACTCTGCGTAGCACGGGGTGCGCGTCATTCCATCCGAACAGAGCATCGCCGGCCCGCAGCTGCAGCCAGACGGCTCCATCTTGTAAGAGTGGTGATTCATTCGCGCCCGACCAGTCTTCCAAGCTTCGCGCGTGCGCGGGAAGCAATACTTCGCTCACCGGGGGGGCCCGCTCCGCTAGCAGTCCCCAGGCGCGCAGCAAAACCGCCAGAGCGGGATCCGTCGCGCGTCGATCCACGATGCCGGTCCAGGAGGAGCGCAATACGAGATCGTCGACCCCGACGGAACCCCAACTGCCTTGCACCTGGTCCACGATCTGCACGCGCGCGCGTTGGCCGGACCAGGGTCGCAGATCCCAGACTCGCTCCGTGAAGACGTTCGAGTCGCGGCCGGTTTCCGACAACACGACTTCGCCCTCGATGAGGAGATTCACGCAAGCGCGGCCGGGTTGGTTGCCGCCACAGATCAGGAAACGCAATTCGTCGTGGCGGAGTTCGAACTCCGGACTCGTCAAGCTGCCGGTGAAGTCGTCGGAATGACCGCTCGCGCCGAGGTGCGTGTGCACGAAGCCTTCGCCCGCCGGCACGGTCTCCGCTTGAGACGCCGCGCGGTCCTCACGGCGCGCGGGCCGCGTGCCGAAGGCGTCGCCCTCTGGGCTCCAACCGTCCCAGTCCGCGCCCTCGAAGTCGCCGAGCACGAACATCAACTCCGATTGCTGAAGCTCGGCGCGGATTTTCTCCGCTTCGGCTCTCACGTCCTCGGCGCGCTCCAGCGCCGGCATGGCGCGGCGCGCAAAATCAGCCAGCACCGCGTCACCACGCGCCGCCTCGAGGCGCTCGAGCGTCGAGCGCACCTCGTGCTCCCGTTCCATGCCATCGATGCGCGCGTCCCGATACACCGTGGACTGCACGATGCCGGCCAGCGAGTAGAAATCGCTCGCCGGGATCGGATCGAACTTGTGATCGTGACAGCGCGCGCAGGCGAAGGTCAGGCCCAGGAAGGTCTTGCCGAACACGTCGACCTTGTTCGCCGTACGGTCCGCCTGGTCCTGACGCAGGTCAACCGGCGAGTGCACTTCTTCTCCGAGCCACCAAAAGGCGGTGCCGATCACCGACTCGTTCGCGCCCGTCGTCGGATCGAGACGCGGCGGCTCGAGTAGGTCGCCGGCGATCTGCTCAATCGCGAACTGGTCGTAAGGAAGATCCGCGTTGAAGGCGCGCACCAACCAATCGCGGTACTCCCAAGCGTTCGGAATGCGAAAATCGAACTCGTGCCCGCGCGTCTCGGCGTAGCGCGCAAGGTCGAGCCAATGCCGCGCCCACTTCTCCCCGTAGTGCGGTGAAGCCAGCAACCGGTCCGAGACTCGCTCGAATGCGCCGGCGGACGAGTCCGCGAGAAAGGCGTCGAGTTCCTCGGGCGTCGGCGGCAATCCGGTCAAGAAGAAGGTGGCGCGGCGCAGCCAAGTCGCGCGATCCGCATCCGGCGCGGGCGCGATTCCTTCCTCCTCCATGCGCGCGAGCAGGAAGTGATCGAGTTCCTGCAGCGGCCATGCCGCGTCGCGCACTGCGGGCACCGGCACGACGCGCGGCGCGACGAAGGCCCAGTGCTCCGTCCATTCCGCGCCTTCTGCGATCCACCGGCGCAAGAGATCTTTTTCCGCAGAACTCAAGGGCGCCGAATGTTCGGCCGGCGGCATGCGCTCGTCTTCGGCGGCTTCGGCAATCCGAAACCACAGCTCGCTGCCCTCCGGATCGCCCGGCGCGACGACCACCCATCCATCCCGATCGCGCAACAACTCCTCCCGCCGGTCGAGCCGCACTTCGCCTTTCTGCTCGTCCATGCCATGACAACGCATGCACTTCGCGGCGAGCAACGGTCGCACCTCGCGCGCGAAATCCACCGGCGCAGGAGTAGAGGCGAGCAGCCCGGCTTGAGACGAACTCTGCCCGGCCGCGAACGCGAGCGCGGCTGATCCGCCCAGGGCTAACAAGACGCGTCGCACGGTCTTCCTTTGTATCACGCGGCTGCGTTCAGCCGCCCAGAGGGGCCTCGCAACGCGGGCAACGGCGCACGACGCCAGCCAAGGGCGGCGGCAACTTCACGCGTGCTCCGCAGTTGCCGCAGTCGAGGATCTGCCAGCCCCCTGAGGTCAGCAGCGCATCGCTCGCGGCGCGCGCGCGTGCGCGCGGTGCGTCGACGAATCCAGCGGCGCCGACCGCCGCCGCGCGCGCGGCGAGTCCGGCGTCTTCGGGCACGGAGTGAAGCAATTGACGGCCGGTGACTTGGCTGTAGGCGCGCAGGTAATCGGCCACTCCGGCGCCGCCGGCCATGCTGCGCAGCACGCGCACGCGTTGCTCCACCGAGGGGTGGGTGGAGAACATCGAGCTGCCCTGGCCGCGCGCCGCCATCGCGCCAGGATGCACCGGCGACACGATGTACATCGGCGCCGTCACGCGCGATTGGTCGCGCTGCGGCACGCGTTGGCCAGATATCTTTTCCAGCGCGCGCGCAAGACCTTCGGGATAGCGTGAGAAACGAGCGCCGCTAGCGTCGGCGAGAAACTCGCGGCGACGCGAGAGCGCGAAGTACATCAACTGCGCGAAGATCGGAGCGAGAATCAGCACCAAGATCGAGACCACTGCGATGATCGCGCCGCCGCCGCCGTTCCGATTGGAAGAACGCGAACGGGACATGCCGCCGTAGAACAACGCGCGGCGTCCGACGTCGCCGAGCAGCGCCACCGCCCCCACCATCACGCCCGCGGTAACGATCAGCGCCACGTCGCGGTTCTTGATGTGGCCGATCTCGTGCGCCACCACGCCCTGCAATTCATCCCGATCGAGCATGCCGAGCAGCCCGGTCGTGACCGCCACCGCCGCCTTGTCCGGGTTGCGTCCAGTCGCGAACGCGTTCGGCGCAGGATCTTCCACTACGTAGACGCGCGGCATCTTCGGCAAGGCCGCCGCGATGCTCATCTCTTCGACCACGTTCCACAGCACCGGGTGGTCCTTGGATTCGATCTGCTGCGCCTTGCTCATGCGCAGGAACACGTCGTCGCCGTTCGCGACCGTAGTCGTCCAAAGAATCAGCCACAGCACCAGCGCGACGCCGACGCCGATCGCCATGCCACCCACCCCGCCGAACATCGCGCCGAGGGAAGCGCCGACGGCACCGAGCAGCAGCGCCATGCCGGTCACGACGAAGGCGCTGCGGATCCGGTTGGATCGAATCTGTTCCCACATGGCGCCGGCCTAGACCTCCACCTTCGGCAGCTCGCGCTCGACGGCCTTTTCGATGGTGAGGAAGTCCACCTTCCCAAAGCCTCCCGCGATCAAGTTGTTGGGGAAAGATTCCCGGCGCGTGTTGTAGGAGCCGACCGCGTCGTTGTAAGCCTGGCGCGCGAAGGCGATCCGGTTTTCGGTGCTGGAGAGCTCTTCCTGCAGCGCCAAGAAGTTGGTGCTCGCCTTGAGATCCGGATAAGCCTCGGCGGCGACGAACACCTTCGACAGTAGCCCGCCGAGCAAGCCCTCCGCAGCGCCGACCGCGGAGGCGCCCACCATGCCTCCTGAAGCGGCTTGCGTGGCGCGCGCGCGCGCCTCGGTGACTTCCTTAAGCAAACCGGCCTCGTGCGTCATGTAGCCGCGCACGGCTTCGACCAAATTGGGAATCAGATCATGGCGACGCTTGAGCTGCACGTCGATCTGCGACCAACCGTTCTTGACCTCGTTGCGCGAGCCGACCAGGCCGTTGTAGATGAGGATTCCCCACACCACGAGCGCGGCGAGAAGGAGGAGCGGGATCCAGAGCGGCGGCATGATCAGTTTTGCTTACGCGCGGAGCGGAACCGCGACAGGAAATCCGCGACCTTGGCCAACGCGGCGAGATCTGCGCTCAGTCGTAGTTGCAGGATCTGCTCCAGCTCGCCGTCGTCGAACCAGAGACCGTGGCCGCGCGCGCAACGATCGAGCATCACGCCCGCGCCGCCCGGTGCACCGATCAGCTCCATCGGCTTCGAGCAGCGTGGACACGGGCGCCCACGTCCTTGCGACGGCAGCTCACGCAACTCGCGCTCCAACTCCGCCGCGTCCGCTCCGAGCAGCATGCCGATCTCTTGCGCATCGAACCACAGGCCGTGGCCTTGCAAGCAGAGGTCAAGTTCCACACCGTCGGCTTCGACGATGATTTGCGGTTCTCCGCAGGACGGGCAATCCATTGCGCGCTCTACTCTACTCGCGGAGCGTGGCTGAGACGGGCGCTGGCAGCGGGATCGAGCAGCCACGTCACGCGCGGATGTCGGCGCAGGAATGTGGCCGGAAACTCCGCGCTCTCCGCTCCCTCCAAGGCGCGCGCGACGGCGGCGGCCTTGGCCGCGCCGAAAGCGAGCACCACGATGCGGCGCGCCTCAAGGATGGTCGCGATACCCATCGTGAGGGCCTCGGCGCACTCAGCCCAAGCCGGTCGCGCCGCCGCCGCGCGCGCGCGTGTGTCGTC
>JAQBVK010000201.1 GCA_027623585.1 Planctomycetota bacterium | reverse complement strand
GGGACTTCATCTTCAGAGCGGCAGGGAGCTGCCGTAGCGCGCCGAGGGGCCGAGCCATTCTTCGATGCGGAGCAGCTGGTTGTACTTGGCGACGCGATCCGAACGGCAAGGCGCGCCGGTCTTGATCTGGCCCGCGCCCACCGCGACCGCGAGATCGGCGATCGTGACGTCTTCGGTCTCTCCTGAACGGTGGCTGATCACCGAGGCATAACCCGCTTCTTGCGCCACGTGGATCGCGCGCAGGGTCTCGGTCAGCGTGCCGATTTGATTCGGCTTGATCAGGATCGCGTTGCCGACGCCTTGATCGATGCCGCGCAAGAGCCGTTGCACGTTGGTGACGAACAAGTCGTCGCCGACCAACTGCACTTCGTCCCCGATCGCGTCGGTGAGCGCTTTCCAGCCGTCCCAATCGTCCTCGGCTAGGCCGTCTTCGATGCTGACGATCGGATAACGCTCGCACCACGCGGCGTAGAACTCGACCATTTCGGCGCTGCTGCGGCCTTTGCCTTCGAAGGTGTAGGCGCCGTCACGAAAAATCTCGTTGGCGGCGACGTCGAGCGCGATCGCCATGTGCTTCGGGCCGGCTTCCAGCCCGGCGGCTTCGATCGCTTCGATCAGCAGTTCGACCGCTTCCTCGTTGCTGCGCAAGTTCGGCGCGAAGCCGCCTTCGTCGCCGATCGCGGTGGCGAGCCCGCGCTTCTTCAGCAAGGCCTTCAACGCGTGATAGGTCTCAGCGCACCAGCGCAGACCCTCGCTGAAACTCGGCGCGCCCCAGGGCTGCACCATGAACTCCTGGAAGTCCACGTTGTTGTCGGCGTGCGCGCCGCCGTTGAGCACGTTCATCATCGGCGCGGGCAGGCGGTGCGCGCCGGCGCCTCCGAGGTAGCGGAACAGCGGCAGACCGGCGTCTTCGGCGGCCGCATGGGCAACCGCGAGCGAGATGCCGAGCAGCGCGTTGGCGCCCAGTGCCGACTTGTTGGCGGAGCCGTCGAGTTCGACCAGCGCGCGGTCCACCTCTTCTTGGAGATCCGCGTCCATGCCTTCGAGCGGCTTAGCCAAGACCTCGTTGACGTGGCGAACCGCTTCCAGCACGCCTCTGCCGAGATATCGGCTCAAGTCGCCGTCCCGAAGCTCGACCGCTTCGTGCGCGCCGGTGCTGGCGCCGGACGGCACGGCTGCGCGGCCGCAAGCGCCGGTTCCGAGGTCCACTTCGACCTCGAGGGTGGGGTTGCCGCGCGAATCCAGGATCTCGCGGGCGTGGACTCGGGTGATTTCGCTCATCGGGAACAGTGGATGTCGCGCGAACGCCCCCGGAATGCCTCCGTTGCCGCCCCCGACGCCCGGCGACGATCTTATCCGCGCCGGAAACGCGGCGTGGTCACCCGCTGGCCTGATAGGCTTGACTTGGCCTTCCCGGCATCGAAACCCATGACCGCTACTCTCACGCTCGCTTTACTCTTCTTGCAAGCGCCCGCAACCCCGGGCCAAATTCTCGAAGAACTCACCTGGACGCTTCCGGACAGCGGCGCGCAGTTGCTCGAGCGGCGCGTGCTCGATCCGGTCAGTGGAACGATCCGCAGTCTGGCCTGGCTCGATGGCGTCGCCGTGGATGCTCAAACTGTGCGCATCGCGGCCCAACGCGCTGCGGTGGACGCGCGCCGTGGCTTGGCGAACGAGCTTGCCACCCGTCTCGCGATGACATCCCCCGGCGCGCTGATCGAAGTCGCGTTCTGGCTGCGTGCCGAGGAGGAAGAGTGGCGCGACGTCATGGACCACGCGATCGCCTCCGGCATCCACGTGGAAGACGCCCGGCGCCTCGCCTTCGCGCGCGCCGTCGAACGCTTCGCTCCGATCAACGCGGCCTTCGCCGACCGCCTCGCCGCAGCGGGCTTCGAGCTCACGCTCGTGGCCGATGGCTGGCCCACGGTCTGCGTCCGCATGCCGGTGGCGGCCGTGCCGTTCTGGGCGGCAGATGCGGCGGTGGATCAGGTCTACTGGGCGGCGCCGGAGCACTTCCACGAACTCGATGATGCGCAGAACACCATGCGCACCCAAGTGGCATGGAATCGCGGCGTCAGCGCCTCGGTCGGTTCGGTCAAGGTCATGGTCAACGACACCGAACAGGTGTCGCAGAGCAACCCGTACCTGCCGCCGGTGTCGCTGCTCAACAACGCCGGCGTCGGTTCCCACGCGACCGCGGTCGCAGGCAACATCGCGATGAACCATCCGAGCTTCAAGGGCGCGGCCTACGGAATCCCGCAGATCTACAGCGGTGCGGGTTCGGGCGATTCCGGCTGTCCGCCGGTTTGGAGCGCGGCGATCGGCGCCGGCGTCTCCTTCGGCAACTGCTCATGGTGGACGGGGCAGAAGGGTTCGATCAACTATCTCGACCGCTTCTTCGACTACACCCTGCGGCAGTACGGAATGATGATGTTCAAGTCGAACGGCAACCAGGGCGGCACCTCCACACCGTACGCGACCACGCCGGGCAACGGCTACAACATGACCTGCACGGGCGCCTACAACGACGGCAACTCTTCCTCGTGGGTGGGCGACTACATGGCGTCCTACTCTTCCTACTGGGATCCGGTGGAAGGGCATGAGAAGCCCGAGGTCGCGAGTCCCGGCGACGGCGTCGACACCGCGGGAACCTCGAATCCGTGGATCTATAACGGATTCAACGGCACTTCGTCGGCGAGCCCCCTGACCTGCGGCGTCGCCACTTTGATGGCATCGCGGGACGCTTCGCTCGCCGGCCGGCCGGAAGTGGTGAAGGCGATGCTGATGGTCTCCGCCTGGCACAACATCGAAGGCGACGACGTGCTCTCCGAGTACGACGGCGCGGGCGGCATCCACGCTGCGGCCGCGGACGCGGCGCTGCGCGATGGTCAGTACGTCTACACCACGCTCACTCCGGGCTCCTTCAGCGGCAACGTCTACGACGTGGACTTCACCGCGTACGCCGGCGACGAGACGCGCGTGATCGGGCTGTGGTTCTCGCAAGCCAACAGCACCTACAGCACCGACCTGCTCAACATGGACCTCGACGCGACCGTGATCGGTCCGAACAACGTGGTCATGGCATCGTCTGCGAACCTCAAGAATCCGTACGAAATCATGAAGTTCACGCCGAGCATGACCGGCACCCACAAGTTGCGCTTGTCGAAGGTCCGCTTCAACGGCGCCAGTGAGCGCCTGTGCGTCGCTTGGTCGAGCCGTCTCGACATGGCGCAAGCGACCGTCACCGTGGGGGGCAACCCGACGATCGGCGGCGCCGTGAGCCTGACCTTTAGCGATCCCTACGACGCCAACGTTGCCTACCAGGCGCACCTCTCGTCGCAGAGCCTTCCGCAGGTGGCTTCGATCGGCGCCGGTTGGGTGCTCGCGCTGAAACCGAACAACGTGTTCTTCAATTCGGCGAACTTCCCCGGCTTCGCCGGGGCGCTGAACTCGGTGGGTGTCGCGACTGCGGTCGGCGTCATCCCGAACAACCCGAGCTTGAGCGGACGCGTGTTCCAGATCGCGTTCTACACCCACGCGGGGGGCCAGGTACGCGCGATCAGCGACCCAGCCCCGATTGCGATTCAGTAGTTTCGGCTACAGCGGCGCGAGGCGCAGGACCAGCATCACCGGATCGGCTCCGGTGAGGCCGATGACTGCGTACTCGCCCTGCTGCAGGACGGTCGCGGTTGCGAACAGCAGTTCGCGCTCATCCGGGTCATCCGGCGAACTCGCGAAGAACTGGCAGGAATCGAGCGTCAGGCGGCCGTTCTTCGCGTCGTACGGGCCGGTGATCAAATTGAGGTCGAAACTGCGGTCGAAGGGCCCGCGCATGCGCAGCTGAATCTGGTGCCCCGGCGCGGCGGAGCTCTGCAGCATGCCAAGGCTCCCGATCGAGAACTTCATGCCCGGCAGCAAAGCGTCCAAATTCATTCCCAATCCGGTGGGGAGTATGGACGGTACTTCGGCCTCGCCGCCTTGCAGGACCCAAGCGCTCACCGTGACCTGCGGCGGCGGCTGGTCCAGTTTTTCGAGCAGACTGCGCATCGCATTCAGGTTCTCCTGCGTGTCACGGATCAGCAGCAGAGCTTCGTCCATCGGCTGCACGTTTGGGAAGGCGATCTCCTCGCCGTCGTCGGCGCGCGCCCAGACTTCGCGCATGTGTGGTTCGAGCGCCTGCAGCGCCGCGTGCAGGTTCATCGCACGTAGGCGGAAGTCGAGCAGGGGGACGTCGCGAAGCAGCGGCAATTCGTGCCTCACGTCCATTTCTTGGTTGGCCTGCTCATAACGCTGCTCGAGCTTGGTCAAGGTCGTGATGATCCGCGCGCATTCTTCCGGCGCGTCGTAGATCAGGATGCTGTCGTACAGCAAGTTGAGGTTGAAGATGTGGCGCTCGTCCACTCGGATCATGCGCCCGAACATCTCCTGGGCCACGTTGAAGAGTTCTTCCGCGTCGATCGCGCGTGGTGTGTAGGTCGTGAGCTCGAGTTGGTCGCGCGAGAAGCTCGCGGGCTCCTGCGGGAACGCAGGCGGCGCGGTGAGCGCGGTGAAACTGAGGAGCAAAGTGCAGATCATGAGTTGGTGCGTGCTTTCGGGTGAATGAGAGTGAGGCGCACCGAGCCGGAGCGCATCTCGAGTTGTTGTCCGTTGCTGCTGAGCAGTTCGACGGCGTCCGGCGATGGGGCCACAGCGGGCTGCAGCGGCGGAGCCGGCACGGCCGGCGTGATCGGTCCTTGCGCGGAGTCGGGCAGCGCGGCTGGACTGCGTTCT
>JAQBVK010000200.1 GCA_027623585.1 Planctomycetota bacterium | reverse complement strand
TCGCGCCGCTCGCCGCGGAGCGTCCGCAGTTGCGGCTCTGGATCGCGGGGCCGGAGATGGAGCCGGAAGCCGCGGCGGAGTTGCGCGATGCGATCCTGCGCGCGAACGCAGGCACGCGGGAGCCGTGGGCGCGATGGATCGGCGCCGTGCCGCGCCATCGCCTGCGTCCGCTCGTCGAACGCGCGCAGTTGGTGCTCTCCACCAGCCGCTCGGAAGGCGGCGCGCCGAACGCGCTGCTGGAAGCCTCTGAATGTGGCGCGGTGGTGATGGCCAGCGACATCCCCGCCCACCGCGAGTTCCCCGGAAAAACTTTCCTCTTCGGCAATGATGAAGAATTGATCGGACTCGTCGATCGATTCCTCCATCCCGATGCCGGGAAATCCTCCACCCCCATCTACCTGCGCGTGGCGCAACGCGTGGAATTGGGAAGAAAATTCGACGCGCAGGCCGAAGCTGCGGCTTGGGACGCGCTGCTGCGGCGCGTCCTCGCTTGATCAGGCCAAGCCTTCGTGCTCCAGCCAGCGCTGGGCGTCGAGAGCGGCGGAGCAACCCCAACCGGCGGCGGTGACGGCCTGGCGATAGTTGGGGTCGTGCACGTCGCCGGCGGCGAAGACGCCTTCGACGCTGGTGCGGGTGGCTCCCTTGAGGGTCAGATAACCGACCTCGTTGCGCTCGAATTCCGGCCCGAGGAAGGCGGTGTTCGGCTTGTGGCCGATCGCGACGAACAGGCCCTGCGTCTCGAAGCGCTCGGTGCCGCCGTTCTGGGTGTCCTCGAGCACCAGTGCGTTGACCTGCTTCTTTTCATCATGCTCGATGTCGGTCACGGCGCGCCACAGCTTCCACTCGATCTTGGGATTCTTCTGCGCGCGCTCGAGCATGATCTTCGAGGCGCGGAAACCCTCGCGGCGGTGAATCACGGTCACCTTCGGCGCGAAACGCGTCAGAAAAATCGCTTCCTCCATCGCGGTGTCGCCGCCGCCGACGATCGCCACTTCCTTGCCCTTGAAGAAGGCGCCGTCGCAAGTCGCGCAGGCCGACACGCCGAAGCCCATCAACTCCTTCTCCTTCTCGAGGCCGATCAACTTGGCGCTCGCTCCGGTCGCGATGATCACCGCGTGCGCCTCGACCTTCTCCCCCATCTCGTCTTCGATGACGAAGGGGCGCTTGTCAGTGTGGATCTTGGAGACGTTGCGAAACTCGACGAACTCGGTGCCGAAGCGCGCCGCCTGCTTCTTGAACAGCTCCATCATCTCCGGTCCTTGCACGCCCTCCGGGAAACCGGGGTAGTTCTCGACCTCGGTGGTCGTGGTGAGCTGGCCGCCGGGCTGGATGCCTTCGTAGAGCAGGGGCGCAAGGCCCGCGCGAGCGGCGTAGATGGCGGCGGTGTATCCGGCGGGGCCGGAACCGATGATGACCAGATTGCGCGTCATGGGGTCGAAGATTGTAGTTTGCCCGGAAGGGGCGTCCCAGGGATTCGCCGCTCCCGCTCATCCGTGACAGAAGATCGCCCGCGCTGGCCCACCGACCGCGACTCGCTCGAGCGCGCGGTGAAGGTGGATTTCTATCGCGCGGGCGGCCCTGGCGGGCAGCATCGCAACAAGACCGAGAGCGCCGTGCGGCTGACGCATCTCGCGAGCGGCGGGCGCGCCTCGGCCTCGGAGCGTCGCAGCCGCGAGCAGAATCGCGAACTCGCCTTCGAGCGGCTCGCGGCGAAGCTGCGCGTGCTGAATCACCGGCCGAAGAAGCGCGTCGCCAGCAAACCCACGAAGGCCTCGAAGCGCCGCAACGCCGAGAGCAAACAACGCCGGTCCGCGATCAAACGCTCCCGGCGCGGCGAGGACTGAGGCTTCGGACGCGCAGGTCGAGCATGGGGCACGACTCTGCAGGCTCGCGCCGATAGGCTCCCCCTTCCGTCATGGCAGCCCGACGCACCCGTCCCCGCAAATCCGTGCTCACAGCACGCACCGCCGACAAGTACGCGCTCTACGAAGCGGCGGTCTACGAGCCGGATGCCGACTACAGCTTCATTCAGAAGCGGTTCCGAGCGGCTCGCGGCCGTCCCGCCACGCAATTGCGCGAAGATTTTGCCGGCACCTCGAAGTTGTCCGCCTTGTGGGCACGCAAGCAGCCGACCGGTCACGCCTGGGCGGTGGACCTGGATCCCGAACCTTTGGCGTGGGGCTTCGAGCGTCACATCGAGCCGCTCGGCGAGGCCGCGGCGCGCGTGACCCAACTGTGCGAGAACGTGCTGACCGTTGAAACTCCGAAGGTCGACGCGGTCACTGCGTTCAACTTCTCGTACTGGACTTTCCGCGAACGGGCCACGATGCTCGCCTACTTCCGTCGCGCATTCCGCGCGCTGAAGCCGGATGGCGTGTTCTTGATGGACATGCTCGGCGGCCCCGGAGCACAAGAGGAAGTCGAGGAGCCGCGCCGCTTCAAAGGCTTCACCTACGTGTGGGAGCAGGAGCCGCTCGACGCGATCACGCAGGACCTCAACTGCCACATTCATTTCCGCTTCCCTGACGGAACCGAAATGAAGCGCGCCTTCAGTTATCACTGGCGGTTGTGGTCGGTCACCGAGCTCCGCGATCTGCTGCGAGAGGCCGGCTTCGCCGAGGTCGAGGTCTATTGGGAAGGCGACGACGGCAAGGGTCACGGCAACGGAGTCTTCCGCCGCCGCGAGCACGCCGACAACGAAGAGGCGTGGGTCGCCTACGTGGTGGGATGGAAAAAACCGGCGCGCAGCTAGTGCTGCGCGCCGGTGAAGAACTGCGATCCTTCGTCTAGAGGACGATGGTGTTCGAAGCCGTGCAACTCGACACGTCCACGGCTTGGACGGTCCGGCCGCAGAAGCCAGCCGCTGCGTTGAAGGACACGCTTGCGGCGCCACTACCGTTGGCGCCCAGCATCACGCCCAAGCTCGGGTTGGCGATGCCCAGCGTGATTCCGGCGCAGGCGCCGCTCGGCTTGATGAAGACACCGGCCAATCCGTGCAAGATCGCCACCGGGGCGCTCGGGGTGCCGTTGGTGGTGTCGAGGGTCATCAGGCCCGGGCAGGCGCCGGACTTGGCGAGGGTGAAGCCGGGGCCGCCACCGCAGCCACCGTTGATCTCGAAGCTGTCAACGACGTGGCTGCCGTAGCTGCCGATGCCGTGCGAGGTGCCGGCGAGGGCGTACGCCGAGGCGCCAGAGCCCGAGTACACGGTCTGCTCGACAGTGCCATCGTTGAACTCGTCCAGATCCATGACCAGACGGTCATTGATGCTGTCGTAGGAGACGGTCATCTTGCCTTGGGTGAAGGGAAGCGCCAGGGCGCCAAAGATGCCGTAGGGTCCGCCCGGGTTGCTGCCGTTGTTGAGGTAGAAGCCGTAGTGGGAGTACGAACCGGCGTACAGCTGATCCTGCAACTTGACGTAGAAGTTGTTGCCACCGGAGTTGACGCCGATGCGCAGCGCGGTGTAGATCAACGCTCCGGTCGTCGGTCCGGTCACGATCGAGATCGTGGTGTCGCTGGCGGCGTGGTTGGCGACGGTGTTGTCGGTGTACGAGAAGGTTCCCGTGCAATCGACCTGGTTGCCGTTGATGTCGAAGGTGCCGGCTCCGGTCGCCCAGTCGGCCCCGAGGGGTCCGTTGGCGCGGTTGAAGTCGTCACAGTAGGCGGCGGCGCGGCCGGAGCCAGAAACCGTCGTGGTGGCGTTGTCAGGCTGCCCATTGACGAGCGTCATGTCCTGCACCGACTGAGCGGCGAGAAGGGAGAGTGTGAGGGTGAGAATCATTATTGTTTGCCGTTATGGAAGGGGAATGGGGCACGACCACCACACATGCGTGGGGGCGGCGTTCTACTATACTACAGGAAATTGCATCTGTAGGGTTCTTGATTGCGAGAAATCCGCATGAAGGCCGAGGACTATTCCTGGAGCGATTTCAGGTAGGGAACGGCGTCCATTCCTCTGCCGGTGGCGTCCTGGAGCAACTGCTGCGCCGAGCGCCGACTGCCGTGCCGGTGGATCTTCTCACGCAGCCAGCCCAACAACGGTTCGAATTCGCCGCGCGCGAAGGCCGGTTCGAACTCGCCCAGGTCCTGCTCCGCCCGCTCGAAGAATTGCGCCGCCATGACGTTTCCCAAGGTGTAGGTCGGGAAGTAGCCGTACAAGCCCATCGCCCAGTGGATGTCTTGCAAGACGCCGTCCGCGTCGGAGGCGGGGCGCACCCCCAGCAGGCTTTGATACTCCGCGTTCCATGCCTCCGGCAGATCATCGACTTCGAGACTGCCGTCGAACAAACGCCGTTCGATCCGGAATCTTGCGATGACGTGCAGATCGTAGGTCGCCTGATCGGCTTCGACGCGGATCACGCTCGGCTTACAGGTGTTCAGCGCCGGCAACAGCCGATCGAGATCGGGCGCTGCTCCGCCGGGGAAGAAGCGCGACCAATGCGGAAGCAGCCAACGCCAGAATCCGCGGCTGCGGCCCACGGCGTTCTCCCAGAGCCGCGATTGACTCTCGTGCGTGCCGAGCCCGGCGGAACTGCCGAGCGGAGTCGCCTCCCACTCGAGCGGCAGTCCTTGTTCGTAGAGACCGTGCCCGGTTTCGTGCAGGATGCCGAAGAGGCCGGGACGGAAGTCGTCGCGCTGCCACCGCCAGGTCAGACGCACGTCCGTGGGCGAGAGACCGCTGCAGAACGGGTGCGCCGCGCGATCGAGGCGTCCGGCCTCGAAGTCGAAGCCGACCGCAGCGGACACGAACTCCCCCAGCGCGCGCTGCGCCTCCGGCGCGAA
>JAQBVK010000199.1 GCA_027623585.1 Planctomycetota bacterium | reverse complement strand
GCACGGCCTTCTGCAAGCAGAGTCGGACGATGCGCTTCTGAATGGTCGGCACCCGCGCGTGGCCGACCTCCACGGCGAGGTCGCCGCGCGCCACCATGACGGCATCGGTCTCGTCGAGGATCTCCGGCAGGCACTCCAAGGCCTGAGGGTGCTCGATCTTGGCGATGATCGGCACGTTGGAGCCGTGCTTGGTGATCTCGCGCCTCAGCAAGCGCACGTCTTCAGGGGAGCGTACGAAGGACAGCGCAATCCAGTCTGCGCCGTTCTCGACCGCGAACTTCACGTCGGCGCGATCCTTGGCTGAAAGCGCCGGAGCGGAGACGCGGCTGTCCGGCAAATTGACGCCTTGATTCGAGCGGATCACGTCGCCGCGGCGCACCAAGCACTCGAAACCGCCACGGGCGCGGCGCAGTACGCGCAGCTCGACACGGCCGTCGCGGATGAGCACACGATGGCCAGGCTGCAGGTCATTGCCCAAGCGCCGGTAATCCACGGCTAGGTCGCCGCCGGTGGCGCGGCGGCCCGAGACCAGCAACAACTTCTCGCCTTGGCGCAACAAACGATCCTCGGGCAATTCGCCAAGGCGGATGCGCGGTCCACGCAGGTCCACGACCAGCGAAATCGGCCGCTTCAACTCGCGACGCACGGAGCGCACCAAACCGGCCCACTTCTTTCGGGTCTCGTCGTCGCCGTGCGACATGTTGAGACGGAAGGCGTCGGCGCCAGCGCGCACCAAGTCTTCGATGCGCGCGCGGCTCGCGCTCGCAGGGCCGAGCGTGGCGAGAATCTTGGTGCGGGCCCGGCGGCGCTCGAGCACGAAGTTCTCCTTAAAGGAGTCCCTTCGACTTCAGTGTTTCAAGGTCCTTGCGGATCGATTGAGCCGAGGCCTGCAAGCTCTGCGCGCCGGCGTCATCGAGTTCGAGTTCCACGATCCGCTCGACGCCTTGGGCTCCGAGCACGCAGGGCACGCCGACGTAGATGTCGCGCAGGCCGTACTGGCCGTCCACGTGAGCAGCGCAGGGCAGCAGCCGGTGCTCGTCGCGCAAGATGGACTTGGCCATGGCCACTGCAGCTGCGGAGGGCGCGTAGTAGGCCGATCCGGTCTTGAGCAGGTTCACGATCTCGGCGCCACCGTGCTTGGTGCGGTGATTGATCGCGTCGATTTGGTCGCCCGGGAGCAGTGCCGTGATCGAGACGCCGTCCACGGTCGAGAACTGCGGCATCGGCACCATCGAATCACCATGGCCGCCGAGCACCATGCAGCGCACGTCGCGGATGCCGCCGCCCATCTTCTCGCTGATGAAGAAGGCCATGCGCGAGGAGTCAAGCACGCCTGCCATCCCGATGACGCGGCGCTTCTCGAAACCGAGTCGCGCGGCCATCAGGTAGACCATCGTGTCCAGCGGATTCGAGACCACGATGACCTTGGACTCGGGCGAGCCGGTCTGGACATAATCCGCGACCGTGTTGATGATCTTGCCGTTGATCTCGAGCAGGTCGGAGCGGTCCATGCCCGGCTTGCGCGGCATGCCCGCGGTCATGATCACCAGATCCGAGTTCTTGGTGTCCGCGGGGTCGTTGGTGCCGATCACCAGCGACTGATAACCCTCCACCGCAGCGGCCTGGTTGAGGTCGAGCGCGATGCCTTGCGGCCGCCCCTCGAGCACGTCGATCAGGATGATTTCTTCGGCAACTTCCTGCTCTGCCAAGCGCTGCGCGCAGGTCATCCCTACGAAGCCGGCTCCTACGACGGTAACGCGAGTCATTTCGATGCTCCTGTCCTACCGAGACGCCGCAGAACTTCTCCGCTGCCTCCGGCAAAGGGCGCAGATTCTAGCAGGCGCGCGACAGCCTTGTCAGCCCGCAGTGGATGGTTCGGCGCCGCGCGCATTCCACGCCTTCCAACGCTCATAGGCCTTGCGCCGCTCGCCTTCCGGCGCCTTGGCGTCGAAGCCTTGATCCTGGCCAGTGATCGCGAGCAACGCGTCGTTCGCCGCCTTGCGCACCAGCGAGTACCCGTCCTGCAAGGATTCGATCAGCGCCGGCACGGATGCCATGGCCTTCCAGCTTCCCAAGGAAGTCGCCGCGTAGTAGCGGTTCATCTCATACGAATCTCTCAACAAAGGCTCGACGTAGGCAACCAATCGCGCATCGCTCAACTTGCCGAGTTTCTCGAGCGCGATGCTGCGTTGCAGTGGGTCGGCGTCACGCAATTGGGCGAGCAGGTCTTCGACCTCACGCGGGAAATCTGCCGCCGAGGGCGCCGGCGGTACTGCGGAGACGCGTTCTTCGAGACTCTCGAGACCGTCGCGCACCACGCCGAAGGCGGCGCGGAGGTCGGAGACGTCTTGGCCCATCAAGGTGCGCGCAGCCTCGACCTCGCGGATGCGCAGCTCGCCACGCTCCACGGCATCCGCCAAATCGGGAATGCGTTCCGTGGCGCGCTCGACGGCGCCGAGTTGCACTTGCAAGGCTTCGGCGGTGCGCGCCAGATCCTGCCGCAGGGAGGACAGCGCGAAGTCTTGCACGTTCGCGCGCTCGTCGAGTCGCGTGAGGCGTTCGCCGAGCCGCGCTTCGAGGCCGTTCAGTCCGGTCTGCAGCAGGCTGGTGCTGGCTTCGGCGTTGAATTTCGTATCGGAGCGGAGACTCTCGAGTTCCAGCCACACGAACGCCGCCGCAGCCCAACCGATCAAGCCGACGATCAAGAGGGCGGCAGCGCCGCCGCGGGAGCGCGGACGGCTCCCCCCCATGGACATCAGCATCACGTCGCGACAAGCGTGACAAAGCGTGCGGCCGCCGTGGCGCACGGCTTGTCCGGCTTCGAGTTGGTCCTGCGGGACAGACTGGTCGCAGAGGTTGCAGAAATGGACTTTGGTCATCCGAGCACGAGAACGAGTCAGAGGCGGACGAAGCGCACGCCCCTCGCTCCGTGAGTGTAGATCGCCGAAGGGCCCGGTCACACCGTCAACGGATCCGAACTGCGCGCGGTCTCGATCCAGCCGCCGCCGATCAGGCGGTCGCCGCGGTAGACCGCCAAACCCTGACCCGGCGTGACACTCGGCGCGGCGCCCCGAAAGCGCACCTGCAAGGCCCCCGGTCCGGTGTGCCTGACCTCCGCGGCCGTGCCGCCCGGGGTGGAGCGGTACTGGACCTGCACGTCTAGCCAGGTCTCCCCGGTCTCGTAGCGGGCGCCGAAGGCATGGAAGTCGCGGACTTCGGCCTCGGCGCAACCGGTGGTCTCGCGAGGTCCCACCGTGACGTCACCGCTGACCGCATCCACGTCAACGACGTAGAGCGGCTCGCTGCTGGCCACGCCGAGCCCGCGCCGTTGGCCGCGCGTGAAGCCCATGTGCCCTTCGTGTTCAGCGAGCACGCGACCGTCACGGTGGACGATGCGCCCGGGTTGCCCGAGGCCGCCGCGTGCGCGCAGCAAATCGCGGTAATCGCCGGTGGGAACGAAACAGATCTCCACGCTGTCTGGTTTCGCGAAGACTGGGAGCCCCGCATCGCGCGCCATCGCTCGCACGCGGCTCTTCTCCATGCCACCGATCGGAAGCAGGGTTCGTGTGAGAACCGCGGGGCCCACGGGGAACAGCACGTAGGACTGGTCTTTGCGAGGATCGGCGCCGCGCCACAACTCCACGCCCTCCGCGCCGTCGCGCAGTTGCGCGTAGTGACCGGTGGCGAGATGGGTGGCGCCGAGCATCTCGGCGAAGCGGGCGAGCGCACCGAACTTGATGTCTCGATTACAGACTGCGCAGGGATTGGGGGTGCGGCCAGCCGCGTATTCCGAGACGAAGTGTTCGATCACTCCGCCGAATTCGCGCTGCATGTCGATGGCATGGAAGGGAATCCCGAGCCGGTCGGCGACGCGGGCGGCGTCGAGGGCGTCCTCCTCGGAGCAGCAGCCCTGTTTGAGGTCGCAGGCGGTTGCGGGTTTTTCGACGCCGTTGCGCAGAAATACGCCCACCACGTCGTAGCCCTGCTCGCGGAGCAAGAGGGCAGCGACGCTGGAATCCACTCCTCCAGAGAGAGCGGCGAGGACGCGGGGCTGAGGCATGGCGCGGCTACATTATCTCCCCCCCGGAAGCCCGGAACCCCTGCAATGACGAGCGCAACGCACCCTTGGTCTCTCCTCCTCCAGGAGAACGGCTCCTCTCCGATTCAGTTCGCCCCGGCGGAATCGGCGGCCGGAAACGGCACCACCGAGCAGAACTCCGCCACCGATCCCGGCGTCGTCGAACCCAGTGGCGGCAACCCGTATTCGTTCTGGTTGATGTTGCTGCTGCTGTTCGGCTTCATGTGGTTCTTCGTGATCCGCCCGGAGAGCAAGCGCCGCAAGACTCAGCAGAGTTTCCATTCCAGCCTCAAGAAGGGCGACGAGGTCGTGACGGTGGGCGGAATGCACGGTTCGATCGTCTCGATCGACGGCAACGAAATCACCCTGAAGGTGGCCGATGCGCTGCGCCTGAAGTTCGACCGTAACTCGATCGCGCGCTCCGCGTCTGCTCCTCAGGAAGCCGCTCGCCCGGCGAAGTAAGTCCGGCGCGACGGCGAACGCCGTCGTGTCTCGCCGTCTCACTGGTCAACTCGCCGAACGGCACGTCGCCGACGCGCTCGAAGCGCGCGGCTGGCGCATCCTCGCGCGCAATCTTCGCACTCCGTGCGCCGAGTTGGATTTACTCAGCGAAGACTCCGGGCACGCGCTGGTGGTGGTCGAGGTGAAGGCGCGCGGTCCACTGGGGCTCTTACACGGCGAAGAGCATCTCGGCGCTCGTCAGCGCA